>DATAAL010000186.1:0-5542 GCA_036260145.1 Longimicrobiaceae bacterium
GGTGCCCACCGCGCACGTGGACCACCTCCAGAGGATCCGGCCCGAGGAGGTCCGGCGCGCCGAGGGGCGGGAGGTGATCGTAACCTCCGGAGCGCCGGTGCCCGTGGTGTCGCTCGCGGCCGTGCTCGGTCCGCCCCTGGAGCAGAGGCCGGTCTCCGGGCCCGCACCCACCATCAGGCTATGTGCGGGCGACCGTCGCCTGGCGGTGGTGGTGGACGAGCTCCTCACGGAGCAGGAGGTGGTGATCCGGCCCCTGGAGCGCATCCGGACCCCGCTCCGGCACTTCAGCGGCGCCGCGATTCTGGGGAACGGCGGGGTGGCGCTGGTCCTCGACCCGGCGGCGGTGATCCCCAGCGGGCTCACGCTCGGCCCGGGCGGGAGCCTCGCGCCGCCGGGGTCCGCCCCTGCGCCCCGGCGGCGGATCCTGGTGGTGGACGACTCGATCACCACCCGCACGCTGGAGCAGAGCATCCTCGAGGCGGCGGGCTACGAGGTGCTCACCGCGGTGGACGGGGCCGAGGGATGGAGGATCCTCCAGGAGCAGGGGTGCGACCTGGTGGTCTCCGACGTCGAGATGCCGCGCATGGACGGCTTCGCGCTCTGCGAGTCGATCCGTGGCTCGCAGCGGCACCGGGAGATCCCCGTGGTGCTGGTCACCGCCCTCGAGGCGCCGGAGCACCGGGCCCGCGGACTGGAAGCAGGAGCGGACGCCTACCTGGTGAAGTCCAGCTTCGACCAGCAGAGCCTGCTGGACACCATCCGGCAGCTCATCGGGTAGGCGGATGATCCGGGTCCTGGTCGCAGAAGATTCACCGACGGTGCGCGAGCTCCTGGTCAGCATCCTGGAGAGCGACCCCGGGATCACGGTGGTGGGTCAGGCCCGGAACGGCCGGGAGGCGGTGGAGATGACGGCGCGGCTCCGGCCCGACCTGGTGACCATGGACATCCACATGCCGCTGCTGAACGGGTTCGAGGCTACCAAGGCGATCATGATCGAGACGCCCACCCCGATCATCATCGTCTCCTCGCGCGCCAGCCGGGAGGAGATCGACCTCTCCCTGAACGCCACGCGCGCGGGGGCGCTCATGGTGATGCCCATCCCCGACAGTCCGCGCTCGGAGCGGTTCGACGAACTCCGGACACAGCTGGTGGCGATGGTGAAGGCCATGGCCCAGGTGAGGGTGGTGCGCCGCTGGGGGCCGAAGTCACACGCGCGGAAGCCGCTCTCCTCCGGCGACGCTCCGACGGCTCCGAATGCCCTGGTCGCGATCGCCGCCTCCACCGGGGGGCCGGCTGCCCTGCAGCGGATCCTCATGGACCTGCCGCGCGCCTTTCCGGCTCCCATCCTGGTGGTTCAGCACATCGCCCCGGGGTTCGTCCACGGCCTTGCCCGGTGGCTGGGGGCGAGCTGCGACCTCAGGGTCAAGGTGGCGGAGCACGGAGAGCCGCTGAACCGCGGGACCATCTACATCGCGCCGGACGATCACCACCTCGGAGTCCGCCAGGCCGGCCGTATAGAACTCTCCGACCTCCCCGTGATCGACGGGTTCCGGCCCTCGGCGAACCACCTCTTCGAGACGGCGGGCTCCGTATACGGGGCGTCGCTCGTCGCGGTGATCCTGACGGGGATGGGGAGGGACGGTGTGGAGGGGCTGCGGACCGTGCACATGCTGGGGGGGTGCGTGATCGCGCAGGACCGGGCTTCGTCCGTGGTTTTCGGGATGCCGAACGAGGCGGTGCAGGCGGGGGTGGTGGACATGGTCCTTCCCGTCCACCGCATCGCCTCGCGGCTGGTGACTCTCATGCTAGGAGACCTGAATGCGGTGTCGGATCCTTGTAGTTGAAGACAGCGCCACCCAGGCAGAGGCTCTCCGTACGCTGCTGGAGGAGGAGGGCCACGACGTGGCCGTGGCGAGGAGCGCCGAGGAGGCGCTGGAGCGGATCGCGCCCGACCGGTTCGATCTGGTGCTGAGCGACATCGTGATGCCCGGGATGAACGGCTGGGAGCTGTGCCGCCGCCTGAAGAGCGAGCCCGGGCTGCGCGACATCCCCCTGGTCCTGCTGACCAGCCTGACCGATCCGATGGACATCGTGCGGGGGCTGGAGTGCGGGGCGGACAACTATATCACCAAGCCGTACGACCCCGAGCACCTCCTGGCCCGCGTCCGCCGCGTGCTGGACAACCGCCGCCTGCGCAGCGGCACGCGGACCAGCATGGGGGTGAACATCTCCTTTCTGGGCACCACATTCACCATCACCTCCGAGAAGGAGCAGATCCTCGACCTCCTTCTCTCCAGCATCGAGGACGTGGTGCGGACCAACCGCGCCCTGCAGGAGAGTCAGCGGGAGCTGGCCGAGGTCCATGCGCAGCTCGAGGTGTACGCGTCCGAGAAGGCCCATGAGGCGGAGGTGTCCACGGAGATGTACCGGACGCTCATGCAGAACGCGGGCGACGCCATCTTCGTGCTCGACCGGGAGGGACGCATCCGGGAGGGGAACGCACCCGCCGCCCGTCTGCTCGGGATCCCCGCCAGGGAGATGGAGGACCGCTTCCTCGACGACTTCGTGGTGGACGAGGAGCGGGAGGAGTTCCGGGCCCGCCTGGAGGAGCTGAGCGAGGACCGGATCCTCGACGCCTCCGAGTGGAGGCTCCGCTGCAGCGGTGGCCCGGTCATCCACTGCGAGGTCTCCGCGTCCATGACCCGGATCGACGGGGACGGCCTCATGCTGGTCATCGTGCGCGACATCACGGAGCGCAAGCAGGCCGAGGAGGCGCTTCGCGACACGAACCAGAGGCTCCAGGCTCTGGTCAGCGGCTCCCCGCTCGCCATCCTGACCACCGACCTGGCGCTGAAGGTCACCAGCTGGAACCCCGCGGCCGAGGAGATCTTCGGCTTCTCCGAGGAGGAGGTGGTCGGTCAACGGCTCCCGATCGTACCGGAGGCCCTGGCGGACGAGAGCCGGTGGGTGGTCGAGCGGATCTTCGCGGGGGAGGGGTGCACCAACCTGGAGACACGGCGCCAGCGCAAGGACGGGACCCTGGTGGACGTGAGCCTCTCCACGGCGCCGCTCCGGAGCGCGGACGGCCGGATCATGGGCATCCTCGCGCTCCTCGCCGACATCAGCGAGCACAAGCGCGCGGAGCAGGCGCTCCTCCAGAGCGAGGAGCAGCTCCGCCAGGCGCAGAAGATGGAGGCGGTGGGGCGGCTCGCGGGCGGGATCGCCCACGACTTCAACAACATGCTCACCGCCATCAAGGGCTACACCGAGATGTTGATGATCGACCTGGCGGACCATCCGGCCCAGGAGGACCTCGCCGAGATCCGCAAGTCGACGGATCGCGCCACCTCCCTCACCCGCCAGCTCCTCGCCTTCAGCCGGAAGCAGGTTCTCCAGCCGGAGGTGCTGGACCTCAACGCCGTGATCACCAACACCGAGAACCTCCTTCACCGGCTGATCGGGGAGGACGTGGAGCTGGAGGTCCGGACCTCCCCGTCCCTCGGGCGGGTCAGGACGGATCGGGGCCAGATCGAGCAGGTCCTCATGAACCTGGTGGTGAACGCGCGCGACGCCATGCCGCGCGGCGGACGGATCACCATCGAGACACGGAACGTCGAAGCCCGGGCGGAGGAGGTCCCTCCCGGGGAGACCGCCGATCCCGGCCCCCACGTCCTCCTCTCGGTCTCGGACACCGGCACCGGGATGGACGAGGAGACGCTCTCGCACGTCTTCGAGCCCTTCTTCACCACCAAGCTGCCCGGGAAGGGGACAGGGCTGGGGCTCGCCACCGTATACGGAATCGTCCGCCAGAGTGGGGGCTTCATCCGGGTGGAGAGCGCCCCCGGAGCCGGGACGACCTTCCGGATCTACCTCCCGCACGCCCGGGGAGCGGAAGCGGAGGAGGGGGTGCAGCACGCGCCTTCCCTCCCGGAGCGCACCGGATCGGAGACCGTCCTGCTGGTGGTGGGCGAGGCGGCCGTGCGGGCGCTCGCGCGGAAGATCCTGGAGAAGCAGGGCTACCGCGTGCTGGAGGCGGGGGAGGGCGAGGAGGCTCTCCGCGTCGTCGAGGGGCACCCCGGGCCGATTCACCTCCTGATCACCGACATGGTGCTGCCCCGGATGAGCGGCCGGGAGATTGCTGAGCGGATCCGGCGCACGAGCCCGGAGGTGCGCGTGCTCTACATGTCCGGGTACAGGGGTGGGATAGGCGCGCACCCCGAAGTTCCGGGCGGGGGGACCGAGCTCCTGGAAAAACCGTTCACTGCAGGAGACCTGGTCCGCAGGGTGCAGGAGGTGCTGGATCAGCACGTGAGCTCGTGAACTCGTCAGTCATCAATCCCGGAATCTTTGAAGGACAGGTAGGAGTGAACCCACAACATCCAGGTCCGCCGGTGGAGAGCGCCGGACCGGGGCCGAACGGTCGCAGCGCCACGGGGACGCCGAGTCTCCCCGGCCGCGGGGAGGCGGGGCGTGTCCTCGTGGTGGACGACGAGGAGACGATCGCCCGTGCGCTGCAGCGATACCTCTCGCGCCTGGGGCACCACGTCGAGATGGCCCAGAGCGTCGCCGAGGCAGTGACGCTGCTCGCTCCCGACCGGTTCGACCTAGTGCTGACCGATCTGCGGTTGCAGGGCGCCTCCGGTCTGGACCTCCTGGTGGAGGTGGCCGCGCGTTCCCCGGGGACGCGGATGATCCTGATGAGCGGCAACGCGGACGTCCCCGCGGCCGCGCGGGCGATCGAGCAGGGCGTCGACCAGCTGCTGATCAAGCCGTTCGAGCTGGACACCGTGCGCGCAGGAGTGGAGGAGTCGCTGGCCCGCCGCCGGGAGGTGCAGGAGACGGAGCGGCAGCGCGAGATCCTGGAGGCGAAGCTCCGGATGCGCGACACGGAGAGCAAGATCTGGATCCTGCGCGCAGCCCACGCCATGGCGGCGGCGGTGGAGGCGAAGGACGCCTACACCGCGGGACACGCCATGCGAGTGACCGGGTACGCGATCTCCATCGCGGAGAGGGTCGGGGGGATCGACCTGCTGCGCTTCCGGCTCGCGGGCGACCTCCACGACGTGGGGAAGATCGGCGTGCCGGACATGGTCCTGAACAAGCCGGGGCGGCTGACGACCGAGGAGACGGAGCTGGTGAAGAAGCATCCGGAGGCAGGGGCGCGGATCCTGGAGCCGCTGATTGACGACCCGATGGTGCTGGGCGTGGTGCGCTGGCACCACGAGCGCTGGGATGGCATGGGGTACCCGGATGGACTGGCAGGGGAGGCGATCCCGCTTCCCTCCCGGGTCCTGGCCGTGGCCGACACGCTGGACGCCATGACGTCACGGCGGGCGTACCGGGACGGGCTGCCCTGGGAAGTCGCGCTGGCGGAGATCCGCCGGTGCGCGGGGACGCAGTTCGACCCTAACGTCGTGGAGGCGTTCAACGCGGCTCTCCCCGTCCTCGAGGCGCAGTACCGGAAGCTCTCCGGCTCTCCCCCCTCCACGTAGAGCGGGTCTCCTCCCGCTCCGCGGGGCCCGGGTTATCGACCCGGGCCCCG
>DATAAL010000187.1:0-10317 GCA_036260145.1 Longimicrobiaceae bacterium
GCTGCCCTGCTGCTGTGGCGGCGTGGAGCGGAGCATCAACGCGGAGCTGGACCTGGCCGCCACCGACAGCGCCGGGCGCACGCTCCGGCTCCAGGGCACCGGGCAGGTTACACTCCGCCCTGCACCTGAGCGGGGGGCTAGATGGCCGCGGTCATCCCCGGGGAGGATGCCGCGGGCGGGACGAACCTCGTGCTTCCGCAGTGGATGCAGTCGCCGAACCCGTCCCACCCCGGGAAGGCCGCGTAGAAGTCCTGGTTCAGAAAGGGGCCACAGAACCCGCGGGATTCGCAGATTCGCTGCCGGTTGCGCCGGGCGGTCTCAACGTCCTTGACCGGGTGCGGCGTGCGCTCGATCGTCAGCACGATATATCTCCAGCGGACGGGGACGATGCCTGGGCCACGGGAGCCGCGATGGCCCTCACCGGTGGAGTATCGGTCGGAACGTCGAAATCGTTCACCGTGGGGCGGAGCCCGGTACGGGAAGCCCCTCCGCGCCGACTCCGCCACCTTCATGGCTCCCGGCCCGCTCCGGGGAGGGAGCGCATCCGCGCCTCCCTGGAAGCGGGTGGTTCTCGCTGGTGTGGGGGCGCACCCCGAGAGGGATGGAGAATCCTGCACGACCACGCCTCCTGAGGAAGAGCAGCCTGGCAAACGAAGAGCGGCGTCCCGCACAGGGCGCCGCTCTCTCTTCTTCAGGCTCTCATGACCCTCACCCGGCGCTACGCGCCACCCTCTCCCACAGGGGGAGAGGGTTGGTTGGTTTCGCCGTGTTCCCCTCCACCCCTGTGGGGCATGTACCGCGCCCGCGGGGGGCACGCCCAGACTTGCCTTCCCAAAAAGCCGTTCCCGCCCCAAACCCGACCGATCCGTCACTGCACGATGATCACGCCCACCATCCCGCTCGTGAAGTTGGTCGAGTGCGGAACGCAGCGATACCGGTAGGTCCCCGGCGTGTTCAGGGTCACCTGGAAGGTGCTCCCCTGGCTCGTGAGCTGCCCTTCCGTCCACGCGCCGGTCTCGGAGGTGACGGTGTGAAAGGTGGAGCTGTCGTTGATCCAGCGAATGGTGGTTCCCGGGGACACGGTGACGCTGGTCGGCGCGAACGCGAACGACTGGTTGATACGGATCTCCTGGACCTGCGGGTCAGGGCCGGTACCGCCTCCTCCTTCAGAGCAGGCCGCGGCCGCCGCTGCCCCGATCGTCGCAACCATCAAGGTCGTCAGGAGCATCCGGATCCTGGTGCTGATCATCGTTCACCTGTGTCGTTGAGCGGTGAGAAACGCATGAGCTACGACCTGCCACAGCGGCAAAGCGTGCTCCAGCTCCAGAGAGCCGGGTGTTTCTACTCCAACCGATTGTAGGTCAACGACTTGGGAGATTGTTTGCCCGGATGGGCACTGCGGGGGAGTGTAGCGATTTGGGGCAGCGTGCCCCCCTTCGGGACACGGGGCGGACAGAAGGGTCAGGCGGGGGAGAGACCATCTAGGAGGGAACGTACCGCCGCCGCCTCGGCGAGGGCGCCGATGGTCTCGAAGTGCACGGCGGCGTCCAGCAGGGCCTCCCGGGCGGTCCCGGTGTCCCCGGTGTCGCGGAAGAGGAGACCCCGGTCGCGCTGCACCTCGGCGCGGAGGAGGGGGTCGGAGGCGGCGCGCGCCGCCTCGAACGCCTCCTCCAGATGGGCGGCGGCCTCGTCGTCCCGTCCCTCCGCCCGGGCGGCCAGCGCCAGGACGCGGACCGCCTCCGCGCGACCCAGCGGGTCGCCGATCCGCTCGAAGCGGTCGCGGGCCCGGAGCGCCAGGGTCCGCGCCAGCTCGCCGTCGCCGCCCCGCGCCCGCAGCACCGCGCGCTCCGTCTCGGCCAGCGCGATCACGTCCTCGCTCTCCGCCGCGGCGGCCAGCTCCATGGCACGCAGATAATGAGCGTCGGCTTCGCGGTCGAAGCCCAGATCCCGGTACGAGATCCCCAGGTTGTGGTGGGTCTGGGCCAGGCCGCGGGTGTATCCCAGGCGCTGGTACGAGGCCACGGCGCGGCCGTACCACCCCAGCGCCCGGTCACGCTCCCCACGGATGTTGGCGAGCATCCCCAGGTTGTTGCAGGCGCGCCCCACGGACTCCTCGTCCCCCCACTCGCTGGCGAGCTCCAGGAGCTGGGCGAAGCGCTCCTCGGCGGCGGCGTTCCGCCCCAGCTCGAACAGGCAGATTCCGGTCAGGTTCACGAGGAGAGTGTGTAGCCGCCGGTCCCCCCGCTGGCCGACCGGAGCCTCCAGACGCTCCGCGATGGCCAGCGCCTCCGCAGTTCGTCCGGTCCGGCGCAGGGCGTCGGCGTAGTGGAAGGCGACCTCCGGCTCCGTCTCGGCCGTGTCCGGGAGCGCCGACACCCGCTCCACGATCCGCTGCCACTCGCGCCGTGCGACGAGGGTGCGGATCTCCTCCAGGGGGAAAGCGGAGACAGGGGTGATGCTCAGGTCCACTTCAATCGATCCGGTCGCTGGACCGGGTGCTCGCCACCGCGTACCGCGTGAAGCCCAGGATGTTCGCGCGGATCTCGTAATCGCTCTCGTTGCGCTCGGCGACCACGCGGTTCCACAGCTCCCCGGGGCGCTCCTGCCGCCAGAGGCCGAGGTTCTCCTCGATCTTCCGGTCGTCGCCGTCTTCCTTGCCGTCGCCGTTGTAATCCCTGTCGGCCCACCAGTACGAGATGCGCAGCCGCGCCGGCTGGTCGGGCGCGAAGCGCAGCCCGCTGGGCTCGAACTCGAAGCGGAATGCCTCGGGGTCCAGGGCGCGGACGGTGATCCGCACCGAGTCGCCGGCCTCCACCCGCCGCCCGTCCGGGTGTTGGAGCAGCGCCCCGGCGGGGACCACGAACTCCATACAGAGGACGTACTTGGGATTGGTGACTCCCACGTAGCGGATGGCGGCGCTGCGGGTCTGCCCGGGCTTGGCCCAGAAGGACACGACCAGCGCGTCCAGCGGGGGGGCCCCGGGATCGGCCCGCGCGAAGATGAGCTGGTCCTCGCTCAGCCGGCTGCCGGTGCCGGGATCGATAACACCTTCGCACCCGGCGAGCGCCGGTGCGGCCAGGAGGAAGATCAGCGTCAGGATGCGTGGTGCTCGCATGAGTTGCTTCATCATGTCAGGAAACGGGTTCGGGCAAATTCCGGTATGCTCCGGGGCAAGTGGCGCGCCACGTGTTTTCCCTGCGGGCGCCCGGGTTCCCTGCCCGGACGGTGTCGCGCGCCGGTACGTCTGTCTCATTCCGCTACAACCTCCTCCCCCAGCAGTCGGTACAGCCGGGAGCGGGAGATGCGCAGCGCGTCGGCCGCCGCGCTCTTGTTCCCTCCCATCTGCTCGGTCATAGCCAGCGCCGCGGCCCGCTCGATCTCCTCCATCGGCGCCGGGAAGGGGATCACCCCGTCGTGCCTAACGGGGACCTGCCGGGCGCGGGGGAAGAGGTCGTCCGGGTCGAGCCGGCCGCCGTCTCCCAGGAGGAGGGCGCGCTCGATCCCGTTGCGCAGCTCCCGCACGTTCCCGGGCCAGGAGTGTGCCAGGAGCGCGCGCCGCAGCGGAGGATCGATGGGGGGGGCGGGGAGGTCGTACTGCCGCGCCAGCGTGCGCAGGAAGTGCTCGGCCAGCAGGACCACGTCCTCCCCCCGCTCGCACAGAGGGGGGAGGTGGATGGGGACCACGCTGAGGCGGTAGTACAGGTCCTCCCGGAACTCTCCCCGCCGGGTGGCCTCCTCCAGGTCCACGTGGGTGGCGGCGATGATCCGCACGTCCACCTCGCGCTCCCGCACCGCCCCCAGGCGGCGGACCTGCTTCTCCTCCAGCACCTTGAGGATCTTCCCCTGCAGGGGGAGGGGAAGGTCGCCGATCTCGTCCAGGAAGAGCGTCCCCGAGTCGGCGGCCTCGATCAGCCCCGGCTTGGCGGTGCGCGCGTCGGTGAAGGCGCCGCGCTCGTGGCCGAACAGCTCCGACTCCAGCAGCCCTGCGGGGATGGCGGTGCAGTTCAGCTCCACGAACGGGGCCGCGGCGCGGGGACCGTTGTAGTGGATGGCCTGGGCCAGGAGCTCCTTCCCCGTCCCCGTCTCCCCGGTGATCAGCACGGTGGCGCGGTCGCGGGGGATGATCTTGGAGGCCCGCTCCAGCGCCGCCCGGAGGAGGGGGCTCTCCCCGACGATGCGGCCGAAGTCGAAGACGGCGCGCTCCGCCGCGGCGTGCCGCCCTCCCGCCGCGCGGGCCTCCGAGCGCCGGGCCCGCTCCGCCAGCTCCGCGCGGAGGGCGTCCAGGTCGCCGGGGAGGGCGAAGTAGTCCGCCGCCCCGGCACGCACCAGCGCCGCCGCCAGCCGGTGGTCCGGCCGGGCCCCCACCACCAGGGGGGGCGGCGAGCCGGCCGCGGCCAGGGAGCGGAGTACCGGCTCGGCCTCCTCCTCCACCCCACCCACGGCGACGATGGTCGCCAGCGCGCCCGGGACGGCGTCCAGCTCCTCGGCGGGCTCGACGACGCGTGCCTCCGCCCCCACCTCGGCGGCGAGCTGCGCCCAGACGGCGGAGAATGAATCGGAGCGGGCCAGGACGACCAGGATACTCAATGGGCGGGAAGGTGGGAGCGGAACAAGAAGGGGGTGTGTATCGTTTCGATACACAATAGCGGAGCGGAGCGGATCGCGCCAGTGGGGGGCGTGACCGATCCGTTGGCGGTGTCTTGAGATACGAGAGCTGGCGGGTGCTGCGTGGGGGGAGGGGGGTGCTGGAGGACGGCGGCTCCGGAGGGCTGCTGGACCGGCCGGAGCCGCCGCCGTCCACCTCAGGGACGCGCCAGGAGCTCCTCGAAGAGGGCGAGGGCCCGCGGGTCGCCGGACTGTCCCAGCCAGAAGAGCGCCCGCTTCCGGAGCCGCGGGCTCGGGTTCTCGCGCGCGATCCGGATCAGGGCGGGAACCGCCTCGCCGCGCGGACGCTGGGAGAGGGCGAACACCGCGTGCTCCCTCACCTCCAGGTCGGTTCCCTGGTCCTCCACCAGGTCTCCCAGGTCACGGGTGACCGCCCTCCCTGCGATCTGCCCCAGCCAGAACACCGCCGTTTTCCGGAGCTTCTCCGGATCGTCGCCACGTGCCACGCGCAGCAGCTCCCGCGCCGCCTCCGGAGCGTCGTGCTGCGAGTACGCGAAGAGGACCTGCTCGCGGACCTCGGTCTCGGGGACCCGGGCGTAGAGGCGGGTGAGCTCCCCGAAGGGTGCCCCGGTCTGCGACGCCCAGAAGACCGCCCGCTTGCGGATCCTCAGCGGGACCTCGCGATCCGCCGCGAGACGGAGGAGCCGCGGGTGGATCGTCACGCCCGCCGCGAGCGCCGCGGGGAGGATGGCGTCGTCCCCCTCCTCTCCGGGGAAGCGGGCCGCCAGGTCCAGCAGGAAGTCCACCGCGGCCGCGGCGGGGACCATCCCCAGGTCCCGCTGCACCGGGCCGCCCCCCGAGCCCACGGTGGTGTGCAGGGAGGTGACGCGTCCACCGCTCACCCGCAGCTCCACCCGGACGGGTCCCGGCTCGCAGCGGTCCTCCCAGTCCGGGTCGTTCCCGCGCCCGCTCCAGCGGATGAACTGCCTCGCCTCGCCGCCCTCGGGGTCGCGGATGGCGATCCCGTCCCCGTAGCCGCACACCCCCGGGCGCGAGGGGAAGCTTATCCGCACCACCCCGTCCGGCGCCCGGGCGACCTGTTCCGCGATCGTCTGCACGTGCGCCGGCCGCGCTACGGCGAGGAGGAGGAGCCCGGCGGCTCCCGCGATGAAGGCGTGCGTCCGTTCCATGTGCCCGGCGTCTCCGCGTGAGGGTGGATTTCCGTCTCCCCCCCTCTGACACACCCGGGTGCGGGAGGGTTGCAGCGGAACGACGGCTGCAACCCTTTTTGGGTTGCCTGTGTCCTATTGACCGAGACAGCGCTGTGCCCCTCCTCGAAACCGGCGGCCGGGTGGACGAGCACCAGTTGATCCTGCGCGTTCTGGAGTGTGATCCCGTCGCGGAGCGCGAGCTGTACGATGCGCACGTGGACAGGGTCTTCCGCCTCGCCTACCGCATGACGGGCGACGAGGAGCTGGCGCAGGACCTCACGCAGGAGACGTTCATCCGGGCGTTCCAGAGGCTCCCCGGCTTCCGGGGCGAGGCGGCGCTCTCCACCTGGCTGCACACCATTGCGGTGTCCGTGATCCTCAACGGCCTGCGCAAGGTGCGGCGCAACCGGCAGCGGGAGGTGGAGCTGGAGCACGTCCAGGAGATCGCCACCTTCCCGGCCTCCTCCGAGCCGCGAGTGGTCGACCGGCTGAAGAAGGCGATCGACGGACTCTCCGACCGGAACCGTACCGTGTTCGTGATGCACGACATCGAGGGTTATACCCACGAGGAGATCGGCTCGGCGCTGCGGGTGACCGTGGGCACCTCGAAGGCGACGCTCTCCCGGGCACGCGAGAAGCTCCGCGAGAAGCTCGCGGACGTGGCAAAGGATTACCTGACGTGAACGAGAACCGGTTCCAGGAGTTCCTGCGCGAGGCGGCGCGGGAGTACAACCCGCCTCCACCGACCCCGCGCGAGGAGATCTGGGCGCGGATCGAGCGCACCCGCGCCCGGGACGAGCTGCAGCGGCGCCGGGCCCTCCGCTCCCTGAAGCGGATCTGGTGGGGGGTGGGGATCGCGGCGGTGCTGCTGATCGGCATCGCTATCGGGCGGACCCTCCGCCCGGGCGGCAGCGCCCCGGCAGTGGCCGGGGGGGCGGCGACGCAGTCCCTGCCGTACCGGGTGGCGGCCACCCAGCACCTGGGCCAGGCCGAGATCCTCCTCACCTCCCTCCGGAGCGAGGCCGCCGCCGGGTCCGTGGACGAGCAGACGGTCCGCTGGGCGCAGGACCTCCTCACCACCACCCGCCTGCTGCTGGACTCGCGGGCGGCGCAGGACCCGCAGCTCCGGGTGCTCCTGCAGGACCTGGAGCTGGTGCTCGCCCAGATCGTCCAGCTCCCGGCCGGGACGGCCCCGGAGGAAGTCGCGGAGCAGGAGCTGGAGCTGGTGACCGAGGCCATCGAGAAGGGTGACGTACTGCCGAGGCTGCGGAGTGCCATCCCGGCCGGCGCCCCGCTCCCGTCCATATAACGGAGAACGACATGCACATCGCGACCGCTGGGATCGCCCTCCTCGCCCTGCTTGCCGCGACCAGCCCCTCGGCGGGGCTGCAGGGACCGGCCGCCCCGGCCGAGACTCCTGCAGGCGGGGGCGAGGGTCCTCCACCTCCCTGGAGCCGCCAGGACCCGGCGGACGGCCTCTACCGGACAGCCCGGGCGGCGCTGAACGAGGGCGACTACGGCCGGGCGTCGGGACTCTTCCGGCAGATCACCGCCCGGTACCCCCGCTCCGCGTACGCTCCCGACGCGCTCTACTGGGCGGCGTTCTCACACTACCGGATGGGTGGGAGCGACAACCTGCGCGCGGCCCTCGGCCAGCTCGACGAGCAGCGCCGCCGCTTTCCGCGCGCCGCCACCCGGGGGGACGCGGACGTCCTCGCCACCCGCATCCGCGGCGAGCTGGCCCGCATGGGCGACGCGGGTGCCGCGGTGCGGGTGGCCCGCGACGCGGCCAGGGCGGCCGCGCCCACGGGGGGCGCGGGCTCCGCGGGCGGGCAGGGCGCCTGCACCGGCAACGAGGACGACGTCCGCACCGCCGCGCTGAACGCGCTCCTGCAGATGAACACGGAGCAGGCGGTCCCCATCCTCCGGCAGGTGCTCGCGCGGCGCGACGCCTGCTCGGCACCCCTGCGCAAGCAGGCCGTCTTCCTCCTCTCGCAGAAGCGCACGGCGGAGACCGAGAACCTCCTGCTCTCCGTCGCTCGCCAGGACCCGGACCCCGACGTGCGGGAGAAGGCGGTCTTCTGGCTCTCGCAGATCCCGACCGAGCGCGCGGTGGACGTCCTCCAGGAGATCCTCGGCTCCTCCCGGGACGACGGCGTGCGGGAGAAGGCCATCTTCGCCCTCTCCCAGCACCCCAGCGCGCGTGCCCGCCAGGTCCTGCGGGACGTCGCCGAGCAGTCCTCCCTTCCGGCGGCGCTGCGGGAGAGGGCGATCTTCTGGATCGGACAGCGGCCCTCCGCCCAGAACGCGAGCTTCCTGCGCGCCCTCTACGGCCGGTTGGATTCCGAGCAGCTCAAGGAGAGGACGCTGTTCTCCCTCTCCCAGATGCAGGGCCAGGGGAACGATCGCTGGCTCCTGGAGGTGGTTACGAACGAGCGGGAGCCGGTGGAGCTGCGCAAGATGGCGCTCTTCTGGGCGGGGCAGACGGGAGCCTCGGTGGAGGAGATCTCCGGCGTCTACGCCCGCATCTCGAACCGGGAGGTGCGCGAGCAGGTGATCTTCGTCCTCTCGCAGCGGCAGGAGGCGGCCGCCCTCGACCGGCTGATCGAGATCGCCCGCAGCGACCGCGACGCGGGGCTGCGGCAGAAGGCGATCTTCTGGCTGGGCCAGTCCAAGGACCCCCGCGCGGCACGGGCGCTCCAGGACATCGTCGCGGGCGGGTAGCACCGGCGACGATCCGCCAGGACCGGCCGCTTCGTGTCGGTCCCCCCGCCAGGGGATCCGGTTCCAACCATTCGGACCCGCGCACTGTCCAAGCTCTCGGGAAGGTCGTCCCACCCCCCCGGAGGCATCAGTGGGCGATTCGTCCTTCCACAGCACGGCTGGCCCCGGGGGCGGTCCCGCTCCCCGGCTCCAGCCCCGGTAATGCTAATTATTTGGCATTCATCCACCCCGTGCCGCCTGCGAGGCCGTCATGAACCTGCCCCGATTCCTGCTCCCCGCCTGCGCAGCCCTTCTCCTGCTGGGGGATCCCGCCCCGGCGCAGCGGGTCGCCTCCAACCAGCCGGGGGCCCGGCAGAGCCCACCTCCAACCACGGAAGTCCGGGTGGTCCAAGGGGTACGTCTGACCGGCGCGGCGCCGACGCTCGACGGGCGCCTGGACGACTCGGCCTGGACCAGCGCGGAAGCAGCCTCGGATTTCGTGCAGATGCGCCCCGACCCCGGGAAGCCGGCGAGCGAGCGGACGGAGGCGCGGGTGCTGTACGCGGAAGATGCGCTGTACATCGGGATGCGGATGCACGACGTTCACCCGGACTCCATCGCCGCGCAGCTCGCCCGCCGCGATGCTTCGGGGGTCTACTCCGACTGGGCGCACGTGCTGATCGACTCCTACCACGACCGGCGCACCGGCTTCCGCTTCTCGGTGAACCCCGTGGGGGTGAAGAAGGACGTCCTGCACTTCGACGACTCCAACGAGGACGTCAACTGGGACGCGGTGTGGGAGGTGGCCACCCGGGTGGACTCCACGGGGTGGACCGCGGAGTTCCGGATCCCCCTCTCGCAGCTCCGCTTCAGCGGGGCGGCGGACGAGGAGCGGGTGTGGGGGGTGAACTTCAGCCGCGAGATCACCCGGCGCGGGGAGTGGTCGTGGTGGTCGCCGGTGCTCCCCACGGGAGGGGGGACGGTGTCGCAGTCGGGGGAGCTGCGCGGCCTGCAGGGGATCCGCTCCGCCCGGCGGCTGGAGGTGCTCCCCTACAGCGTGGCCCGCCTCACCCGCGCCCCGGGGGAGGCCGCCAACCCCTTCTACCGCGCCAACGACGGCTCCATGTCCCTGGGAGTGGACCTTCGCTACGGGCTCACCTCCAACCTGACGCTCTCGGCCACCCTGAACCCGGACTTCGGGCAGGTGGAGGCTGACCCCTCGCAGGTCAACCTCAGCGCGTACGAGAGCTACTTCGCGGAGAAGCGCCCCTTCTTCATGGAAGGAGCCAACATCTTCGCCTTCAACGTGGGGACGGACGACGGCTCGGGTGAGTCGCTCTTCTACTCGCGGCGCATCGGTCGCACGCCGCAGCGCTACGTGGACGCGGGGGACGGGTGGGTGGCGACCCCCGAGGCCACCACCATCCTTGGTGCCGCCAAGGTCACGGGGAAGACGGCGGGGGGGTGGACGCTGGGGCTGCTGGACGCGGTCACCGCCCGGGAGGACGCCCGCCTGGCGAGCCGGACCGGACAGGTCACGCCCGAGCCGGTGGAGCCGCTCACCAACTACCTGGTGGGGAGCCTCTCGCGTGACTTCCGCAGGGGGGAGAGCGCGCTGGGGCTCATGGCGACGGCCACCCACCGGCAGCTCCACGGTCGGGAGGAGTTCGGTTTCCTGCGCAGCGCCGCCTACTCGGCGGGGATCACCGGCCGCCACCGCTTCGCGAAGGGGACGTGGGAGGCCAGCGGCTACCTGGCGGGGAGCCATATCCGGTGGAGCGAGGAGGCCATCCTGCGG
>DATAAL010000188.1:0-10767 GCA_036260145.1 Longimicrobiaceae bacterium
GCCGCCGTCCCCCAGCGGGTCAGGTCGCCGCACAGCACCAGGATGTCCGCCTCCTCGTTGGCGCGCGCGAACAGGGGGCGGTAGGCGCCCACGTCCTGCTCGCCGCAGTGGAAGTCGCCCACCGCGGCGATCCGCACGCTGCGCCGGCTGTCGGTCCGCCTCCGGCTGGGCCGGTCCTCCCCGGCCGCGAGGGGCGTCTGGGCTTCCGCGTGGCTCGTCCCGTTTCCGTCCATCAGGCGGTCTCCTCCCGGATCTCCTCCTCCTGGTCGTCGCCGGGCACCTCGGAGTCCCCGGTGCTCTCGGTGCACTCGTCCCAGACATCCGCCTCCACGATCCTGCGGATCTCGGGGCTCTGCTTCATCTCCCGGATCGCCGCCTCGCGCAGGTCGTGGAACCCCCACTCGTTGACGTCGATCGCGAAGCTGAAGCGCGAGATCAGCGTCCCCCGGGTGGCCTGCTCGTCCGGCTCCTCGTGCCCGGTCTCCATGCGGGCGCGCTCCAGCAGGTCGCTCAGCACCCAGTCGGGGACGCGGCTCCGGTACCCGGGGTACACGTAGTAGAACATCTGGAGCTGGGCCAGGAGCAGGGGCCAGTGCTCGCCGGTCTTCTCCACCAGCCGCTTCCAGTCGAGGTGGGGTCCCACGCACAGGATCAGGTGCACGATGTCCGCCATGTCGTGGCGGTGGCGCTCGTTGATGAACAGGCGGTGCCAGATCAGCTCCTCGGGAGGGGCCACCCGCACCGGCGTGGCGGCCAGGATTGCCGGCTCGCTGTGCCGGTACCAGTCCTCGTCAATCAGCGCCAGCCCGTTCCCCATCCCGTAGATGATATCCACGAAGAAGGGATCGTCCTTGGCCTTGGCCAGCCAGTGCGACTGCTCCAGGCAGGTCCTGAAGCCTGCCTCCCGCAGCACGCGCATCGCGGGGACCACCGCCGAGGGCTCGCAGAAGATGTCCAGGTCCTTGGTCTGGCGATAGATCCCCGTGTGCTCGTAGATGGCGTACGCGCCGGCCACCACGTACGGGATCCCCGCCTCGTTGAGGGTGCGCAGGGCATGCTTGTAGCTCTCGCGCTCGTCCTCGGGGATCCAGAAGTCGCCGTGGGTGACGGACTTGGCCTCCTCCCGGGTGAGATTCTGCACGAATGGGAGGCTCTTGCCGGCGGTGATCGGGTCGGGCATGATTCCTCGGATTCCGTGTTCGTGCCGGGATTGAGCAAGGATCGGGCCCGGTGCGGGAGATGAGGCCGTTCGCGAAGAGTTTGCCCCACGGGGGAGCCCGGCGTATCTTCAACCCCATGTTCGACGATCTGAAGACCCTGTTTTCCCGGGCCTGGACCTCCTTTCACGAAGAGATGAGCCGCCGCGAGCCGGAGGACCAGGTCGCGGAGCTCCTCGGCGCCATGCGCCGGGAGATGGTGGAAGCGCGGGCCACCCTCCCCGTGCTGGAGGAATTGGTGCAGCGCACCCGTGCCGACCTGGAGCGGGAGCGCCGTGCGCTGGCGGACGCCGAGCGACGTCGGGGGCTGGCGGAGCGCATCGGGGACGCGGAGACGGTGCGGGTGGCGGAGGAGTTCATCGAGCGCCACCGGCAGCGGATCGGGGTGCTGGAGGAGAAGGTGCGCGCGGCCGAGGCGGAGCGTGACCTGCAGGCGCGCGAGATCCAGGAGATGTCGCGCAAGTACAAGGAGGCGGAGGCCAACCGCTTCGCCATGGTGGCCCGGCTCCGCACCGCGCGGGCGCAGGGACGGATGGGCGCCGCGCTGGGCGATACGGGGACTCCATTCGACGACCTGGATCGCGTCTCGGAGGGGATCGACCAGCGGGTCCGCGAGGCGGAGGCGCTGGACGAGCTGGCGGACCTGGACTCGCCTTCCTCCTCCGGGCCGGATCCGGTCAGCCGCGCCGACCTGGTGGAGGACCGGCTCCGGGAGCTGAAGCGGCGGATGGGGCAGAAGTAGCCTCCGCCGCCGCACCTTCCCGCCACGGACGGATACGGCGACACGGGACGTCCCGGAGTTCCGTGGTCCGGGAGATGAAGCAAGGCAGCCCTCCGATGACCACCTGCATCGGGGGGCTTGCGTATGGAGTCTCCGAACCGCTTTTCCTTCCCCTGCCCGTAGCTCAGGATGACTCCTGTCGCGCGCCCTCCCCCGGGTGGTTGCGTCCGCATGCGTGTCGCCGCATATTGTCGGCCACGATATACACAACTCCCCGGTCCCCGGGCCGCGGCGCACACGCCGGGCTCGCCTCCCCCTCCCCGCCGTTGCCGCCATGCAATCGACCCCGGTTCTCCCCCTCACCTCCCGTCACGCCCCTGCCGGGCCACTCTCCGGACGGGAAGGCACCCGGAGCGCGCGCGTCTGGATCGCGGCGGCGGCGCTGCTGGCGGGTGTGTTCGCGGGCGCGGAGTGGGCCGACCGGCCGCCCTCCCCCGCTCCCGCCGACGCTCCGGCGCCCGAGTTCTCGGAGGCCCGTGCCCGCCCGGTCCTCCAGCACCTGGCGGGGGAGATCGGGCGGCGGGTGATGGGCACCCCGGCGCGAGACTCGGCAGCCGCGTACCTGGTGGCGACGCTCCGCGCCATCCCCGGGGTGGAGGTGCAGGTGCAGGACTGGGCGGGGGCGGAGGCTTCCCCCTGGCGTCCAGGGACGGTGGAGCTGTACCACGCGCGCAACGTCCTGGCGCGGATCCCCGGCGACTCCGCCTCGGCGGTGCTGGTCTCCGCCCACTACGATTCCCCTCCGGAGAGCAGCGGCGCGGGGGACAACGCGGTGGGGGTGGCCGCGGCGGTGGAGATCGCGCGGGCGCTCGCGGCGGGGCCGCGCTCCCGGCACACCGTGATCTTCAACTTCAACGACGGCGAGGAGCAGGGGCTCCTGGGCTCCGATGCCTTCCTCAACCACCCCTGGGCGCGCGATGTCCGCGCCTTCGTGAACCTGGAGTCCGCCGGACCCCGCGGGAAGGCGATCCTCTTCCAGGCCGGGCCGGGGAACGACTGGCTGACCGAGGAGTACGCCCGCTCGGCGCCCCGTCCCTACGGGACGGTGCTGGGGCAGGACATCTTCCAGAGCGGGGTCATCCCCTCCGACACCGACTTCCGCGTGTACCGCGACCAGGGCCGGCTCCGCGGGCTGGACGTGGCGCTGTACCAGGACGGGTACGCCTACCACACCGCGCTGGACCGGGTGGAGAGGGTGCAGCCCGGCTCCCTGCAGCACCTGGGGGAGAACACCCTGGCGCTGGTGCGTGAGCTGGCGGACGGCCCCCTCCCCGGTGACGTGGGCGGGGCCCCGTCGGTGTACTACGACCTCCTCGGACGGACGATGTTCGCCTACTCGGCCGGGACAGCGGCGCTCCTGACGGTGGTCGCGCTCCTCCTGGCGGTGGGCGCGCTGGTCCTCGCCCTGCGGCGGACCCCGCTGACGGTGAAGCACGCGGCGGCGGGGTTGGGGATCACGGTGCTGGCGGCGCTGGTGGGGCTCCTGGTTCCGGTGGCGGCGGCGTTCCTGCTGGGGATGGTGCTGGGCCGCCCGCACGGGTGGTTCGCGTCGCCGGGGCTGGCCTGGGCCGCGTTCGGCGCCCTGGCGCTGGCCGGGTTCCTGTTCGTGCACGGGGTGTGGGAGCGGCGGAACGAGGACGATGCGGCCGGCGAGGGGACGGCGCTCGCCACGCTGGCGGGGTCCACCCTCTTCTGGGCTCTCCTCCTGGTGCTGTTCACCGCGGCGGGGATCGGGTCGGCGTACATCCCGCTCTGGTGGACGATCGCGGGGGCGGCGGGGCTGCTTGCCTGGACGTTCCTCCCCCGCGGGAAGGGGGTGGCGCTGGCGGTGGCGTGGCTCCCCCCGGCGATCCTGACGGCGCAGGTGCAGCTCGTGCTCCTCAAGCTGTTCGCGCCGGTGGCCGGACGCTTCCCCGCCGCGATCTCCTTCGACCCGGTGATCGCGCTGCTGGTGGCGCTCCCCGCCGTCTGGCTGGCGGCGGCCGGCGTGGCGGTGCTGCACCGGGCGGGGCGTCTCCGCCTGGCGGCGGGCGTGCTGGGCGGGATCGGGGTGGTGGGGCTGGTGGCGCTGGCGTCCTCCTCGCCGTACAGCGCCGCCCGGCCGAAGCGGCTGGCAGTGCAGCACGCGGTGAGCGACACCGCTTCCATCGTGACGGTGACGGGCGAGGACTGGATCAGCCCGGTGTCCGCGCTGGCGGAGGTGGAGGGTCCGCGCTTCCGCCCCCGCGGGGGTGCGCTGGCCCGACCGGCCGACCGGCCGGCCCTCCCTGCTCCGGCGATGAGCGTGGACACGCTGGGCTCCACGGCGGAGGGGCGCACGGTGCGCGTGCGCGTAGGTCCGGGGAGCTACCGGACGCTGAGCCTCCGCGTCCCGGCGGACCGCCTGGCGGGGTGGTCGCTCGGCGATGAGCTCCCCCGGCTTCCCGCTGGCGAGAGGACCTACACCGCGCGGATCCACCCGCCGGCATCCGGAGCGGGGTGGGAGGTGATCCTCCGGCTCCGCGGCGCCGACCCGGTCGAGGTGAACGCGGTCGAGGTCTTCGCCCCGGCACGGACTCCGGCCATAGACCAGGTGGTCCGCGGTCTTCCGGAGTGGGTGACGGTGGCCACCGCCGTGAACCGGCGGACGCCGATGGCGCTGTAGACGCTCGTCCGACGGGGGGTGGAGCCCCTCTCCCGGTCTCCCGGGGGAGGGGCTTCGCGTTGAGGCACCGATAGACAGCCCGGGCCCACGGGGCGAGATTATCGCCTCTCCAGAGAACCAGACGTACGACCAGCGGCATGAGCGACCCCGCGGCGAGACACGATTCCTACGCTCCGTTCCGGCTCTCCGGCTTCCGGTGGTACATAGGCAGCCTGCTGACCGCCACCTTCGGGATCCAGGTACAGACCCTGGTGGTCGGCTGGCAGGTGTACGAGCAGACCCGCGACCCCCTCTCGCTCGGCCTGGTGGGGCTGGCCGAGGCGCTCCCCTTCATCGGCGTGGCGCTGTACGCCGGGCATGTGGCCGACCGGATGGATCGCCGCACCCTGTCGCTCCTCTCCCTGGCGGTGCTCCTCGCCTGCTCCGCGGTGCTCCTGGTCTTCTCGCTGCGCCCTGAGATCATCGCTGGAGGGCGGGTGTGGCCGATCTACGCGGTGATCTTCGCCAGCGGGATCGGGCGGAGCTTCCTCCAGCCCGCGCGCACCGCGCTGGGGGCCGAGGTGGTCCCGAGGGAGCTGTACGCCACATCGGTGGCGTGGCGGAGCTCCGTGTGGCAGTCGGCGGCCGTGCTGGGCCCGGCGGTGGGGGGATTCCTGTACGCGGTGGGCGGGGCGGTGCTGGCCTACTCGGTGGACGTGGCGCTGATGGCGGTGGCGCTCCTCACCATGGCCCGCATCCGCCACGCCCCGATGGCGCGGGAGGCGGCCGCGTCGGTGGCGGAGAACCTCAGGGTGGGGCTCCGCTTCCTCCGCGGACAGCCGGTGCTGCTGGGTGCGCTGACGCTGGACATGTTCGCGGTGCTCTTCGGGGGGGCGGTGGCGCTCCTCCCCGTCTTCGCCTCGGAGATCCTGCACGTGGGCCCGCAGGGGCTGGGGCTGCTGCGGGCGGCCCCGGCGGTGGGGGCGGTGGCGATGTCCGTGTTCCTGGCCCACCGCCCCCCGATGCGGCACGCGGGGCGGGACCTGCTGGTCTCCGTGGCACTCTTCGGGGTGTGCATGATCGGCTTCGCGCTCTCCCGGAGCTTCATGCTCTCGCTGGCGCTCCTGGCCCTCAGCGGGATGGTGGACAACGTCAGCGTGGTGATCCGCGCCACGCTGGTCACGGTGCTCACCCCCACCAACCTCCTGGGGCGGGTCTCGGCGGTGAACTCCATCTTCATCGGCTCGTCCAACGAGATCGGGCAGTTCGAGTCGGGGGTGGCGGCTCGGCTGATGGGGACCGTTCCCTCGGTGGTGTTCGGGGGGACGATGACGCTGCTGGTGGTGGCGCTGATGGCGTGGCGGGTCCCGGAGCTGCGGAGGTTAGGGCGGCTGCAGTGAGGCCGGGCGATGTAGCGAAAGGGGCGAGGCCGCGAGTCCTCGCCCCTCCTGTTCCGGCGGACCGGGAGGTTACCGGTTCTCCCCGGCGGTCGACTCCTTCAGCCGGACGTTCTCCGAGCCGCCGTTGCGGACCTCGATCCTCCGGCGCCGCGCCTGCTCGCTCTTCGGCACCAGGATGCGCAGCACGCCGTCCGCGAAGCTGGCGTCGATGCGGTCCGCGTCCACCTGGCGCGGCAGCACGAACGAGCGGCTGTATGTGCCGTAGCGGCGCTCCGACAGGTGGTAGCGCGCGTTCTGCACCGGCTCGAACTGCTTGGTGGCGCGCACCGTCAGCACGTTGTCCTCCAGCCCGATGTCGAGGTTGTCGAGGCGGACTCCCGGCATCTCCATCACCACGTGGATGGCGTCCTCCGTCTCGATCACCTCGGTGTCCGGGCTGCGCAGCAGTCCGCTGTCGTCCGTCGATGCCAGCGGCGCCGTCATGGCCTCGAAGAGGCGCTCGAACGGCACTGCGGATACGCGATTCGCGGTCTTCATCATACGCTCCTCCTCGGTTGAAGGGTGTGTCCGGTACGCCCTCCGGCGGCGTCCTTCGTCTGCTCACGATCAGCAAGCCAGGTACCAGACCGTGGCTCCCGGCATGCGCCAAAAAGGCAAGCGGAGAGTCATACTGAGGGTCTCCCGCTGCAAGCTTGACAGCCCCGCGCGCGGGCCGCTCTCCTTCTGCCGGAACCACTGTCGAAAGGCCGAGAATGATCCGCATCAACCCCGATCCGCCCCACTCACGCTCCCACGACCCGCTGGAGGAAGAGTTCCCGCTGGGTGACGGGACGGCCGACACGGGAGCCACCGTGCTCTGCCCGTACTGCTGGGAGCCGTGCGAGGTGGCGCTGGACCCCGGGAGCGGCGGGGTGCAGGAGTATGTGGAGGACTGCCCGGTGTGCTGCCGCCCCTGGACGGTGCGGGTGGCGTACCGGGAAGACGGGAGCGCCGCGGTGGAGGTGGAGCCCGCGGACGATGTCTGAGGGCGGCCGGGAGCACGGCGGGGACGGGGCGGGCGGTGACCTCCCCGGGTGGGCGCGGCGGTGGGGGGAGCATCCGCTCGGTCCCGTGCTCCTCTTCGTCTTCGCGGTGGCGGAGGCGTGCCTCTTTCCCGCTCCGACAGAGGCGCTCTTCCTGGCGCTGGCGGTGGGGCGCCCGCGGCGCTCCCCCCGGCTGGCGGCGGTCGCGACGGCCGGGGGAGTGGTGGGGGCGGGGATAGGCTACGGATTCGGCGCCTCCTTCTTCGAGCGCGTGGGGCGGCCGGTGCTGGAGTGGTACGGGCTCCTCCCCCGCTTCGACGCCGTGGGAGCGCTGTACCGCGACCACCTCTTCCTCGCGCTGGCGACGTCCGGGTACACGCCCGTCCCCTGGGTGCTGTACACCATCGCCGCAGGTGCTCTCGGGGTCCCGCTCCTCCTCTTCCTCGCCGGCTCGCTGGTGGGGCGGGGGGTCAAGTACGCCCTCCTCGGCGCGCTCACCTGGTGGCTGGGGCCCGCCGTGCACGCCTTTCTCGCCCGGCACCTGCGGCTGGCGGCGGTACTGGCGGTGGTGGTCGTCCTGGTGCTGCTGCTGGCACGGCTGTAGAGGGGTGGACGGCCGGGAGAGACGAGCCGGACGCTGCCGGCCCGCAAGAGGGTTGATGCCGGGCCGATGCCGGCTCATACTGCACTGTGATACGCGGGACAGGCTCCGCGCCTCCCCTCACGCCAGGAGGCCCGCATGCGTGAGTTCCTGCCGATTCCAGACCCTTCAGGCTCACTCCAGCCGCCCCGCCGGTACCCGCCCACGGCCGTCGGGGTCGAGACTCCGGAGCCGGAACCGCGGCTCCGTACGCGATTCGCCCGGATCTGGGCATCC
The DNA here is from genome assembly GCA_036260145.1 of Longimicrobiaceae bacterium. Classification (GTDB taxonomy): domain Bacteria; phylum Gemmatimonadota; class Gemmatimonadetes; order Longimicrobiales; family Longimicrobiaceae; genus JAFAYN01. The sequence continues at coordinate 7,921 of DATAAL010000188.1, forward strand.
GAGCCCTCCCTGCTGGCGGACGTCCTGCGCTTCATCTTCGTCGCGCCGGCCCGGGTGGCCTCCCGCGCATGGAAGCGCCTGCGCCGCAGGGTGAGATCCTGAGAGCATCGTCCATGAGTGCCCGGTACCGGATCCGCTTCTTCTACGACTGGGGCGTGGACACCCCCTTCTGGTGCGGCAACGACGCGGCCTACGAGAAGTTCGACGTCGGCCCCATCGAGCCGGAGCATCTTGGACTCAGCGCCAGGACGTGCGAGCGGGTGCGGAAGCTGGCGGTCTGGCACGACACGGCGCTGAACCGGGACTACCCTCCGGATCCCGGACCCTGGCGGCAGGGGGAGTGCGACCGCTTCAACGCTGCCGTGGACGACCTGCTGCGCGCCGTCAGAAGCGAGTTGAGCGAGGAGTACGAGCTGGTGGACGAGCAGGCCCGCTTCCGGGAGGACCCGGACCTCGACGCGTACCTGGCCGACCCGAGAGGGTTCCGGCGGCGCTAGGACCGGGTTGCCTTGGCGGTGCTCCCGGGAGGGATTCGCTTATCCCGAAATCCTTCGCCTTCCCCCCCCAGACGCCCCTGTCCCGGCGTGAGGTGCCGATCGGCGCGGCCACGATCGCGATCCCGGGCTACATGACGCGCTACTGCCGGGTGTTCTCGCGGCGCCACCTGGGGATCCAGACCCGCGATGCTGCGGGAGCCCCCGAGCCGGCGGTCCTCTCGCAGGTGGAGTGAGCCGCGGGTTGCGGCCGGGTTCCCGCGCGGTGCTGACACCTCACACGGATTTCCCCATGAGCACACGTCGGTACTACCAGGCGTCCCTGTCCCTCCCGCTGCTGGTTCCCCTCGCCGCCGCGCTGGTGGGGGCTGTAGCGCCGGAAAGGTCCGGGGTAGCGGACGTGGCGAGCATACTGGTCTTCTCCGGGATCTACGGGGGACTCCCCTACGTGGTCCTCGCGGCTGGGCTACTACGGTGGTGGCGCGGGCGCGGCGACCGGGAGATCCGCACCTCGATCCACCTCGCCCCGCTGCTGATGCTCCCCCTGCAGCTCGTCCCGCTGATCGCCTATTCGATGCTCAGCGGGCCCGGAGCGTGGACCCGGATGGGGCAGGGCATCCTCTTCTTCGGCGGGTTCGTCCTGGGGCTGGGCTACCTCTACGTGCTCGTCGCCGAGGCGGGGTTCCACCTGGGGATGTGGAGGGGCTGGATCCGGCCCAGCCCTGCTCCGGGTGCCGCGGCAGGAGGGGAGCCGGCGGTCGGCACGTCGTAGGGCGGAGCGCCGGGCGACGGTGGCGCCGCCCGGAAACACCGCTGCCGGCGGGGCGGACCCCTCCCCCTCCGCACTCACATAAAGAAAGACCGAACCGGCGCGGCCTGTCCTCACCTCTCCGCCAGCCGTGCTCCCCGCCTGCAGGCTTCCACGTGCTCCGGCTCCGCCCCCCGGCACGCCGCCTCCCGCCCCTCGATCCCGTCCTCCAGCACCAGGAGCTGCTCCCCGATCGCCCGGTAGCAGCGGGTCTTGTTCTCCTCGCCCGTCACCTCGCGGCAGTACGCCAGCCCATCCTCCGCGCGTGCCGTCACGTTGAGCATGTTGGTGGCCACGCCCACGTGGCACCAGGACTGGTCCGTGGGGGACTCCACCAGTGAGCAGCGGCGGATGGCCTCGGGCCGGCTCCGGGCCGAGATCCCGCTGATGTCGCGCCCCAGGCTCACGAAGCAGGTGGTCCTCCAGCGCGCCGGGACCCGCTCGCACGCGCGCGCGGCGGCGGCCACGTCGTACCGGTTGTGGTGCAGGATCACCGAGGTCTGCATGGAGTAGCAGGCCGCGAGGTAGCGCTCCTCCATCACGGTGCAGGGGTAGAGCGGGTCCTCCGGGTCCAGCGCCCTGAAGCGCGTGGCGGAGGTGTCCGCTCCCCCGCCGTGGTGGTGGGCGTGCGCGTCTCCCCCTCCGTGCCCCGCGGCCCGGCCCTCCCCGCGGAGGAGCGAGGCGGCGGCGTGGTGCGGGGCCACGGCGTTGACCACGTTCTCCATGAAGGCGCCGTGGTAGCACGTCTCCCGCTGGAAGGGCGACTCCAGCAGGTCGCAGTCCCGAAGTGCGACCGGGAGGTCGTGGCCGCGGAACATCACCACGCCGTGCCCCATCCCGTGCGCGCACTGGAACTCCAGCCAGCGGTCCCCCGCGGGGCCCTGGTAGGCCCGGCAGAGCGAGTTGACCGTCTCCGCCGTGATCTCCCCGCCCCGCCGCAGCGCGTCCACGAAGTGGGCCTGGATCACCCCGTGGTAGCACCCCGACTGGTGCTCCGGGGTACACCCGGCGAAGGTCTTCTCCACCTCCTGAGGGCCGGCGTACGCCGCGATCCCGATGGCGTGGGCGTACTGGTGCGCGTCGCGCCGCACGTCCCGGTCGCGAGCCACCACCGAGTCCAGCGCCTGCATGGCCGGGCGGACCCCCTGCGTGTGCAGGACGCCCAGGAGCACCGGCTCGTAGCACCCCTGCTTCCGCGCGGCCGACCGCCTCCCGCAGCGCGCGACCGCCGCCGCGGCCACCTCGGACGGCGTCCCCGACACCAGGGCCGCTACCTCCTCGGGTGTGTGATCGTGCCCGTCGGGAGACGGGGAGCCGGGGGGCGCGGCAGGCGCGCAGCTCCCGGCGAGGAGGGTGAGCAGCACCGGCACCAGGCCGCGGAAGACGCTTCGCACGGATGCGACCATGTCCCTATACTCGGGGCTGGAGTGGAACCGAACACGGACAGGTTGGCACGGCGAGCCGCGGACGGCAACGGCCCCCCCTCCCCGGTGCGCAAGAAGAGTTCCGGTGAACGCCGCGGCCCCGCGGGATTGTCCTCCCCGG
>DATAAL010000189.1:0-12926 GCA_036260145.1 Longimicrobiaceae bacterium
TTCGACTCTCGTCCGTGGGCGCCCCGGACGAGAGGACCCGGTGTGGATCGTCCCGCGCCGGCTCCGGTCCGACCCCCGAGCGGGGAAGTCCTCCCTGATCAACACCGTCTGATCCCCCTGGCGCTGAAGGAGGGCTTCATCCCGGAGAGGATCCGGGTGCAGCCGCGCGCCGGAGAGGAGATCATCGAGCGGATCTCCACCTCCGCCGACGGAGCCGCCGCCTACCTCCCGTCCCTCTTCACCTCCGAGAGCCAGGCGCCGCGCCGGGTGCTCTCCGCCGGGGCCTTCGGCGAAGCGATCGCGGAGTACGCCCGCGGGTACCACGAGTTCGTCACCCTCTTCGAGGAGGCGCTGCGGGGCGACGCGCTCGGGGAGGCGCGGAGCGCCTGAAGAGGGCGATCCGGGGCCGGAACGAATCGGGGCTGCTGAACCTCTCCGAGGTCCAGATCGCCTGTCTGAGGCTCTGGGAGGCCGACGATCCGTACCCTACGGGAGGCGCGACCCCCGGACGCTCCGGAGCGGAACGAGAAGTAGCCCCGGGTCCGTTGTGCCGCGGGTGGGGAGGGCGGTACACTTCCCTGCCTTCGGAGAGTACGGGACGGAGCACTCCGGAGGCACTCCGCTCCCGGGAGATGAGTCCCTCGACTCCGGGGGTGGACATCGAGCCCGGGCCGGTGGTCCGGCGCACAGGAGTGGAACTCAACCGGTGCCATGCGCATGGGCCCAGCCGCCGACTCGCTCCCGACCCCGCAGGGGGACGCGCACACGCCGCCGTGCGGCGTGGTCCTCTTCGACGGCGTGTGCAACCTGTGCAACCACTCCGTGCAGTTCATCCTGCAGCACGATCCCCACGGCCACTTCCGCTTCGCGTCGCTGCAGTCGCCCGCGGGCCAGCGGCTCCTCCGGGAGCACGGCTTCCCGCCCGGGGAGCTGGGGAGCGTGATCCTGGTGGAGGGAGGGCACGCCTATACCCGGAGCGACGCGGCGCTCCGCATTGCCCGCCGCCTCTCGGGCGCCTGGCCGGCGCTCGCGGGGCTCCGGGTCGTGCCGCGATTCGTGCGGGACCGGGTCTACGACTGGGTGGCTGCCCACCGGTACCGCTGGTTCGGGAAGCGGGAGGCGTGCATGCTCCCCACCCCCGCGCTTCGGGCAAGGTTCCTGGACTAGCCGCGCCCCGCCGGGGCGAATGTGCCGCCGGGGTGCGAACTTGTGTTTACGGCCGTGTCGTTATATATATGGTACGTCCCGCCTTGCGTTTCTTCTCAGCAACCCTCCGGAGGTACCATGCTTCGCTTCATCCGCGATCTCATCTTCCCCAGCGCCTACGACCTGCGCTCCCGCACCCGGCGTCCCGCAGCGACGGACCCCGGCTTGCACGGCGAGAACGCAGAGCCGGTCTCCGCCAGCCAGCCGGAGAGCGCCACGGCGACTGCCGCGAAGGGCTGAAGACCCTCCCGGATGCGGGCGCCCGGCAGCCGCCCGCCTCCGTCCCCTTTCCCCGGCTTGCCTCCCCCCGGAGTTCCGTGTAGTCTGCGGGCGCAGCCCTGACGTGCACCGCGGTCCCGGAGTCCCGATGCATCCTCCCGTCCACACCCACCCCGCCCCACCCCGGCGCGCCCGGAGAGCACGCTCCCGCGCCTGGGCCCGGTGGATGTTCTACTCGCACCTGTGGCTGGGGATCGCGACCACCGGGATCGTGCTGATCGTCTGCGCTACCGGGATCCTGCTGAACCACAAGCGGGAGCTCGGGCTGATGCCCGACGTGCCGAACGATCCGGCCCGCCCCTTCGCCGAGGCGCTCCCGCTCCCGGAACTCGCCCGGCGGGCGGAGTCCGCGGTAGCGCCCGCGGTAGCCGCCACGGGGATCGACCGCATGGACGTGCGCCCGGGCGACGGGCTGGTCAAGGTGCGCTTCGACGACCGCGCGGTCCACGAGGTGACCCTGGACCTGGCCAGCGGGCGCATCCTGCACGTGGGGGAGCGCAACGACGTCTTCCTGGAGAAGCTCCACTCGGGAGAGATCTTCGGGGACGGCTGGGTGCTGCTGAGCGATCTGGCCGCGGTCGCAATGGCGGTGCTCCTGGTCAGCGGCTACTGGCTCTGGCTCTACCCCCGGGCGCACGGATGACGCTCGGGCAGGCGGCGCTGCTTGCGGGGCTGTTCGGGATCCCGGCGCTCCTGCTCTGGCTGGGGCATCGGCTGCGCCACCGACCGGTGCGGTGGCGGCGGGTGTTCTGGGGCGCCGTGCTGGGGCACTCGGCGGGGGTGGTGCTCACCCTGGTCGCGACGCTGTACCCGCCTGTGGAGTGGGAAGGAGTCCCCGGGTGGCGAGACGCCGCCGTGCACGGGTCCCTGCTGCTCGGCGCGGCGCTGGGCGCGGGGGTCGCGACCCTCTTCCCTGGAAAGGACCGGCGCCAGCCGTAGGGAGAGGCCGCCCGGCAGCCGTTTTGCACCGCTGCGCTCCGCGGCGGATCCATCGACCGTGCGCAGAGTCCGGAGGAACATGTCACGTGCTTTTGTTCGGGAGGACGCCGGGGACCACGTTCCCCCCGGACGCTTCGGGCTCCCCCCGCGGGACGACCCCCGCTTCGACGCGGCGGCCGCACGCGCGCTCCTGGAGGCGGCCCGGGACGCCAACACCGCGAGCGCCGAGGCCGCCACCGGCTACCGCTGGGGCGAGCCCCGGCTGCACCGCCACGTGCGCCGCCTGCTGCAGGAGGCTCTGGCGCTCCCGGAGGCGGAGCAGGACCCGCGCTACATCCGCGTGGCGAAGCGCTTCCTGGGCGAGTCGTAGCCCCTCACGCCGTCGCCCCCCCGCAGCTCGACCCCGCCCCTGCCGTGCACCCGAAGCAGTGCGGCCCCAGCACCACCTCTCGCCGCGTCAGCGCCTCCAGGTCGAAGTCGAAGATCGTGCCCGGTGCCCCCGGGCGCACCGGCAGCTCCAGCATCTGGTTGAAGTCGCAGTCGTAGAGCGTCCCGTCCCACCCCACGGAAAGGGTGTTGCGGCACATCACCCCGGCCGCCGCCGCGGGGTTGAACGCCGCCGCCAGCCGCTCCAGGTACTCGTCCAGCCGCCCGGTGTCCTGCAGGTGCTCCAGGAAGCGGGAGATCGGCATGTTGGTCAGCGCGAAGAGCCGGTTGAACTCGATCCCGTACCGGCTCCGGAGCTGATCCTTCCAGTCCCGCTCCAGCGCCGCCTGGCTCCCGGGGAGGAAGGTCCCCACCGGGTTGGTGACCAGGTTCAGCACCCGCCCCGTCCCCTCCCGCCCGTACCCGAGCTCGTTCAGCCGCCGCAGCGCCTCGATTGACTGCTCGAACACCCCCTCACCCCGCTGGGCGTCGGTCCCCTTCTGGCGGAAGTGGGGGAGCGAGGCCACCACCTCCACCCCGTGCTCCGCGAAGAACTCCGGGAGGTAGGCGTAGTTGGGCAGCAGGGTGATGGTCAGGTTGCAGCGGTCCATCACCCGCTTTCCCACAGCGCGGGAGCGGACCACGATCTCCCGCCAGCGCCGGTGCAGCTCCGGGGCCCCTCCGGTGAGGTCCACCACCGGGATCTCGGTGCCCTCGATCACCTCCAGGCAGCGGTCCACCACCGCGTCCGGCATCATCTCCCGGCGGTCGGGTCCGGCATCCACGTGGCAGTGGCGGCAGGTCTGGTTGCACCTCCGCCCCACGTTGATCTGCAGGATCTCGACCCCCGTGGCGCGCAGCGGGTAGAGCCCCGATGCCTCCAGCGCCTCCGGGAAGCTCCGCGCCAGCGGGACCCCGGCGAGCGCCTCCCGCTGGGCGCGGGCAGACGCCAGCGGGGCGCGGCGCTTCTGGAGGGTCGGGAGGATGCGTCCCATCGCTACATCCCCAGCCTTTCCAGGTGGTTGCGCATCTGGATCCCGTGCACCAGCGACGCCCCGCCCCGGATAGCCGCCGCCACATGCACCGCCTCGGTCATCTGCTCCGCGTCCGCTCCCTTCCGCAGGCAGTCGGAGGCGTAGGCGTCGATGCAGTACGGGCACTGCACCGCGTGGGCCACCGCCAGGGCGATCAGCGACTTCTCCCGCGCAGAGAGCGCCCCCTCCGCGAACACCGCGTTGTACCAGGCGAAGAACTTCTCCGCCAGCTCCGGGGCGTCCCTCCCGATCTCGCCGAAGCGCGGGAGGTCGTGGGCGTCGTAGTAGTGCGTGTGCATCCGGCTCTCGGTCCAGGGTAGGTCGATCGAACGTCGCGACGGGGCGAAAGAAACGTTCCACCGGACGCCCGGTGGAACGTCGGGGCGGGTCCCACGGCCGGGACCCTGCCGCTCCCGGTGAGCGACCGCCCCGGTCCGGGCGGAGGACCGGAGCGCGGGGCTATCCCTGCTCCACCACTGCCTGGGGGCGCCGCTCGCGGAGCCGCTGCAGGAAGCTGCGCACCCGGCGGGCGTTGGTCCCCATGTCCCCCCGCCCCACGCGCGACACGGAGCGCACGTCCACCCGGGTGATCCCGGCGGAGGGCATCACCCGGACCACCACGTCGTCCTTGAACCCGAACCAGGTGGTCTGGTCGGTGGCCTCGATCCGCCCCTCCCCCTTCTCCGCGGCCACGATCTCCCACCCCATCTCCTGCGCGGTGATGAGCGCCTCGTCGAAGGCGGTCGAGGGGGGGAGGGTCAGCATCAGCGGCCGGAGATCCGGATACGCGCGGCGCTGCTGCGCCGCTACCGCCTCCCCCTCGTACGCCGCCGGGTTGGGTGCGTCGGCGCGGAGCGGAGCGATCGCCACGAACGCGGGCGGGTTCTGCGTATCAGTGGTGATGTCGTGGATCGGCGGGGCCCCCGCGGCGGTGCGGCGGAAGCTCCAGGGGATTCCCACCGCCAGCAGCGCCACTACCAGCCCCGCGGCGGCCAGGGGCCATCCCCGCCGCCAGTCGCGGACCAGGGCGGCCGCGCACACCAGCGCGGCCAGGATTCCCAGGTACGCCCCCCAGCGAATCAGTGTGAAACCGGTGCGGAAGTGCCACCACCCCCAGCGGCTCGCCGGCCCTGCCAGGAGGATCAAGAGGCCGGCGAGGAGCGCCAGGGCCAGGCCGGCCAGCGCGATGCGCGACAGGGGCTTCTCCTCCGCCAGCGCCGCAAGGTCCGCATGTCCGCGCTGGTGACGATGGTAGGTCACGGTCATAGGACGTCTCCGGGCTTGGGTTTGCGAAGCTTCCGGACCGCCACCGGGGTGAGGGCGAGGAGCCCCAGCAGCCCCAGGGCGACCAGGACCGGGCGGGAGAGGACCTGGTCGGCGGACTCGATCCGCCCCAGTGACTCCCCCAGATTGGCGAAGACGAAGCTCCCCGGGAGGATCCCGACGGCGGTGGTGACCACGTATGTCCGGGTGCTCACCGGGGCGAAGGCGGGGATCAGGTTGGCGAGCCAGAAGGGGAAGATCGGGACCAGCCGCAGGAAGAGGAGGTAGCTGACGGCGTCCCTGCCGAACCCCTCCACGATCCGCCGCGCCCGCGGGCCGAGCCTGCGCCGCGCCGCGTCCGCGAACAGGTACCGTGCCCCCAGGAAGACCAGGGTGGCGCCCAGGGTGGCGGCGGTCACGATCAGCGCGGCGCCCACCCAGCGGCCGAACAGGCATCCCACTGCCACCGACAGCACAGTAGCCCCCGGGACTCCCAGCGCCACCGTGGCCACGTAGACCGCGAAGGCCAGCGCCAGCGCCCGTCCGTAGTGCTCCCGGGTGTAGGCCAGGAGCTCGTCCCGGTGGGCCCGGAGCGTCTCGAAGCGGAGCCACTCGTCCCCTCCCAGCGCGAAGAAGGCCGCCACCCCCCCGGCGAAGAGCCCCAGGACCAGGATCCGCGGCCAGGGCGCTCGCCGGGCGCCGGGCTCCTCCCCCTCCCCGCCGGGGCCCGCCGCGCCTGCACCCGGCGGCTCGACCGCGGCATCGCGGAACACGGCGCTCATACGGGCGGGGCGGAAGGGGGAGAAAGCCGTCTCCGGACGGAATCTAGCGAGTTGCGGACGAAGCGCAAACGGATTGGGCGGGGGGCGCGGGGGGTAGATCCCCGGTCCTGCGGCGGTGCGGCTGGGAGCGGGAACGCGGGTTATCCTGCCGGACCCACCCCTGGGGGCGTCCGCCTCTCATTCGTGGTGGTGCTCCGCCGAGAAGGCGGGTCGGACGGATCCGTATACGGCGAAGCTGACCGGGCGGCGCACACGATCGCCGGCCCGCAGCTCGGCGGGGAGAAAGCTGATCGAGCCACGGACTCCAGCGCCGACCGAAGCCGCGCGGATGCGACGGCCGAGGAGATAGCCGGCTGCGACCTGCGCCACCTGCAGCCGGCGCGAGTCGACGCGGTGCTCATGAGATCCATCCGGCTGCTCGATGATGGTGATCCTCGTCTCCACCCGGTCGGCAGCCTCGATGCGGCCGAACCAGGTGTGGGTATCACCCCGGGAGAGAGAGCTCTCGAGCAGCGCCGTCCTTCGAGGGAGCGTGCCATCCTCCGTGCGCGCCAGGGCCAGGGAGGTCGCCCAGACGTCGCGCCCGCCCATGCGACGATGGTGCATGGCGGAGGCGGTCATGCTCCGGATGGTTCCGTCGGCGCCGGAGTGATGACCCGGGGCACCGACGATGCGCCCCAGCGAGAGCTGCATGGACCAGGCGGGAGAGGGGTTCAGCGAGAGCCGACCGGCCCGCGACGTGAGCGGTCCCAGCTCGGGAAGGAGGCGGTCGGGATCCGATGCCGCCCCGTGAAAGACCGAGCCCTCCAGCTTCCAGCGCGCGGATCCGGCTCCGGCCGTCAGCACCCCGCCGCTCGCGTGGGCCGGGCTCGTCTCGTGGTGCGAGATCGGAGCGATCGGGTCGGCGGTAGCGGAGAGGCGATGGAGGTACGTCGGCGGCCCCAGCGCAGGCTCACCCGCCAGGGCACCGTACAATTCGAGGCGGAGCGGACCGGAGATGCGCTGCTCCAGGCGCCCCGACAGCTCCATCAATGGGGGGTGAGGATGCTGGAACTCGCGCGTGGCGACGAGACAGGCGGGCCCGGCCGCCAGGAGCCCGGGGAGGCCGCACTTGCCGAGCGTGATCGTTTCCAGGCTGCCCGCGCCCGTCAGGGTCAGCATCCCGCGGGGGAGGGAACGACTCGCGTGCACCATCCCCCAGTTCGCGCTGCCCAGCCGCGCTCCGCCCCTGCGGGTCTGGGCCTTCACGTACGCCAGGGACGCACTTCCGTGCAGCATGAAGCGCCAGCCGGCCGCCGTTCCGTGCAGCGCGCGGACGGGCGTTTCGTCCGGCTGCCAGCTCGTGCCGGAGGCGTACCGGACGTCGCCGACCGTCACCGGGGCGTCCCCGGCCGCGGATGCAGGAGGCATCCCGGAGACCTGTCCGCAGAGCCTGGCCGCGGAGAGCAGCAGGATCAGCGTGGCCGAGCCGACGCTTCCCAGGGGGTGCTGGTGCATGGCGGTAGGACAGGATGTGACCGACGCCCCTCACGCTCCACCTGACCAGAAGCAATAAGGCGGAGCCCGGGCCGAGTCCAGTGGTTCGGCGGGGGGGCGCTCCGGGAGTCTTCCCAGGTCATGCCGGACTCGCTGCGGTCCTGCTGCACGGCCTCCGCGGCCAACAGAAGTGCTCCAGGCACCGCGGAACACGACGTATCGGATTGCATCCAAGCGACTTATTGTCGCTTGACGTCCGGGTGGCGGAGCATTATCTGAATACGGGCGGATTCTGCCGAGCGGGGGACGGGGATCGGCGCCGCGAGCAACCGACCGAGGAGCGATTCATGTCCGGATCCAGCGCATCGACCCCGGTCGCGTCGGCCTGCGGACGGGAACATTCCCCGCTCACCTCGCCGATGCTCGACGATCCGCGCCCGTTCTATGCGCGCGCTCGCCGTGAAGAGCCCGTCTTCTGGAGCGAATCGCTCGGCCTCTGGGTGGTGACCCGGTACGACGACGTCTGCTCCGTCGCGAAGGACGCGGCGAGGTTCTCGTCCGTCGATTCGTTCACGCCGAAGCCCAGCGCCGTTCCTCCCCCGCCGGCGTCGGGGTCCGCCGTGTCTGCACCCGGCGGCCCGACCGTGGCATCGCGGAACACAGTGCTCATTCGGGCGGGCGGGAAAGGGGAAAGTCGGCTCCGGACGGAATCTAGCGCGTCGGGGACGAAGCGCAAACGGATTGGGCGGGGGGCGCGGGGGGTAGATTCCGGATCCTGCGGCGGTGCGGCGGGGAGCGCGTGAGGAGGGAACGCGCCGCGGGCGTGGAGACCGGAGCGACGACGGACGAGTGGGTGCCGATCGGGGTCTTCGCCCTCACCGGAGAGGGCGAAGATTTCGGTGAGCCGCTCTACCTGCGGATGCACCGCATCCGCTCCGGCGCGCAAACGATTACGGTGCCGGTGCTGCGGGCAGCGCAGGCTTCAAGGTGGCTGCCCGGGATGTTCGTGCATCAGTAGCAGTGGCAGTCGTATCCATCGTAGCAGTATCCCCCCGAGTGCCCGCCCCTGATGCAGAGCTTGTTGCAATCCACGGCGCAGGCCCGTTCCGCGCGCTGCGGCGCACTCGGCGAGGCACCGGCCTGGGTCGCCCCGAACGCCAGCGCAGCCAGCAGCGCCGCTCCGAACACCCCGTGCCCGATGACCTTGGTACGATCGCGGCTCATGCGTGCCTCCTGAAAAGCAGGTTTCCGGTAAAAGATCAGCACGTGCGAACATGATACGCCCAGGAGAGGTTGTCCAGATCCTCGGCCGAGGAACACCAGAGATCGAGCGGCCAGACGGATCAGCCGAGCTCCTCGAAAGCGCGGCTACGTGGCGTACCAGCATTACCTCGCCGCGGCGATCGAGGAGCGGCGTGCGAGACCCCGGGACGACGCCCTCTCCGACATCGTCACCGGCGCGGACGCTCTCGACCGGCCGTTCGGGATGCCCGAGCTCGTCAGCATGCTCCTCCAGGTGATCTTCGCGGGCTACGAGACGACGGCCGGCCTCATCGCGGCCGGCGCCCATCGGCTCGCGCTCGATCCGGAGCTGTTCTCCGCGGCGCGGAAGGACCCGGCGGTCATCCCGCCGCTCATCGAAGAGACCCTCCGCGTGGCCTCGCCGATCCACGCCATGTACCGCACCGCGAACCAGGACGTGGAGCTCGGCGGCGTGCGCATCAGGAAGGGCGACCGCCTGCAGATCGCGTACATCTCCGCGAACCACGACGAGCGCCGGTTCGAGGAGCCGCTCCGTTTCGACATCCACCGCACGACCCCGCACCTCGCGTTCGGGCACGGGATCCATTACTGCATCGGTGCCCCGCTCGCGCGGCTCGAGGGCCGCATCGCGCTGGAGGTGCTGACGCAGCGCCTGCCGAACCTGCGCCTGGTCCCGGATCAGAAGCTCACCTACTTCCCCAGCGCCACCGCCCGCCGCCTCGAATCGCTGGAGCTCGCGTGGAATGGGTGAGGTCATGAACGTAGATTGCGGGCAGCTCCGCCGCGTCCCCACACCCCCGCAAGGAGACCGCATGACCTCGGAAAGCAGCGCCCGGCACCACCAGATCGCGGCGGAGCGGGGCCCCGTCCCCGTGGCCCTGGTCACGGTGAGCGACACCCGCACCCCGGAGACGGACGCCAACGCCGCCTGGCTGCGGGAGCGGATCGCGGCGGCGGGGCACACGCTGGCGGGGTACCGGCTGATCCGCGACGAGCCGGCGGAGGTGGAGGCGGCGCTGGAGGAGGTGGCGGCAGGGGCCGCGCGCGTCGTGGTCTTCAACGGGGGGACGGGGATCGCCCCGCGCGACACCACCTTCGACGTGCTGAGCCGCCGGCTGGAACGGACGCTCCCCGGCTTCGGGGAGCTGTTCCGGATGCTGAGCTGGGAGCAGGTGGGGGCGGCGGCGATGCTCTCCCGCGCCACGGCGGGGACCTACCGGGGGCGGGTGGTGTTCTCCACCCCGGGCTCGCCGGCGGCGGTGCGGCTGGCCTGGGAGAAGCTGATCGAGCCGGAGCTGGCGCACCTGGCCTGGGAGGTGGCGCGCTAGCTCCGGCGGGAGAGCGCTCGGCCGGGCGCTGCCCGGACCCGGGGAGTACGCTCAGCTCAGTCGCACACGCACCAGCTACCCATGCACCTGCAGCCGGCTGTCTGTTCGCAGGTGAGCGGGCAGGCCCGCGTGACCTCCGACGCCCCGGCCGGCGCGGCGAACACCTCCGTGGCTCCGAAGCCGAGGATGGCCACGACGGCGGCTCCGAGCGCGGCGCGGATCAGGGTTCTCGCTGAACGGGACATGGTTCCTCACGGGAGAAGGTGACGGGCGGCTCCAGTCGATTGTCACAAAATAACCGGTTTAGTCAGATAATCAATCGTTCTGGCGCCGTCCCTCCACCCCTCGTCCGTTCCGCTTCACCCGGCTATATTCCGGGGCGTTCCCTTTCGCCGCTTTCCAGCCTGCCCGGCAGCATGACTCCCGGATCCCCGCAGACCTCCGGGCGCGGCCTTGGCCGCGTCCTGCTCGCCCTGGCCCTCGCGCTCCCCCCCGCCGCCGCGGCGCAGGGGGGCGGGGCGGGGCTCACCCTGATCCCCCCGCCGCAGAGTGTCAAGGTGTACGCCCGCGACGGCTCCCTGATCGCCGAGATCGGGCCGCAGGCGCGCACCTGGGTGTCGCTCCGCTCCCTGCCGCGACACGTCGCCCGCGCCTTCGTGGCGGTGGAGGACCGACGCTTCTACGAGCACGTCGGCGTGGACCCGGTGGGGATCGCCCGCGCGGTGAAGTCCACGGTGGAGGGGGAGCGCCAGGGTGCCTCCACCATCACCCAGCAGCTCATCGGAGCCATGTACCCCGACCGGGTGGACCGGCGCGAGATGACGCTGGAGCGCAAGGTGCGGGAGGCGGAGCTGGCGCTGGCGCTGGAGCGCCGCTACGGCAAGGACCGGATCCTGGAGGCGTACCTCAACCAGATCTACTTCGGGCACGGGTGGTTCGGGATCGAGGCGGCGGCCCGGCACTACTTCGGGAAGCCGGCCGCCCGGCTGAACCTGGAGGAGACGGCGATGCTGGCCGCCCTCCCCAAGGGGCCGGGGGTGTACTCCCCCAAGCTCAACCCGCAGCGGGCGCTGGAGCGGCGCAACCTGGTGCTGGACATCCTGGCGCGGGAGGGGGTCGCCGGCGCCGCGGAGGTCGCGGCGGCCAAGCGCCGCCCGATCCGCCTGGCCCCCAATCACGGGTACTCCACGCGCCCGCCCTGGGTGATCGAGCAGGTCCGGCAGTTCCTGGAGCAGCGCTACGGGCCCCGCTACGGGATGCTGGGGCTGCGCGTCTGGACCACTCTGGACCCGGTGGCGCAGAACGCGGCGGACAGCGCGCTGGCCGCGGGGCTGCGGCGGGTGGAGCGCCAGCCCTGGTTCCGGGGGGCCCGGTACGGTACCCCCGCGGCGCGGGCGGGGGCAGGGGGGACCAACTACCTGCAGGGGCTGGTGGTGTCGCTGGACGCGCGCACCGGGGAGATCCTGGCCATGACCGGCGGGCGAGACTGGGAGCAGTCGCGCTTCAACCGGGTCACCGCGGCGCGCCGGCAGCCGGGCTCGGCGTTCAAGCCGTTCGTGTACGCGGCGGCGCTGGAGCGGGGGGTGAGCCCGGCCACCCGGATGCAGGACACCGCGCTGCAGATCCGCCTGGCCGGCTCCCCGGTGTACCGCCCCAAGAACTCCGACGAGGTGTTCCGCGGTCCGGTGACGGTGCGGGACGCGCTGACGCACTCCATCAACACCGTCTCCATCCAGCTGGGGATGCAGATGGGGCTCCCGCGGGTGGCGGAGGCGGCCCGCCGCTTCGGGATCACCACCCCGGTCCCCCCGTACCCCTCGTCGGTGCTGGGGGCGGGGGTGGTGCGGCCGCTGGAGCTGGCCGCGGCGTACACCGCCTTCGCCAACCGGGGGATGCGGGTGGAGCCCTTCCTGGTGCGCCGGGTGGCGGACGCGGGGGGGAGGACGCTGTTCGATGCCCGGGGCAGGGGGGTGCGGGTGCTGTCCCCCGAGGTGGCGTTCCTGGTGACGGACATGCTGCGCGACGCAGCGGAGCGGGGGACGGGGACGGAGGCGCGGGAGCGGCTCCCGGCCCGCATTCCCATGGCGGGGAAGACCGGGACCACCGACGACGGGACCGACGTGTGGTACGTGGGCTTCACCCCGGAGATGGTGACCGCGGTGTGGGTGGGCTTCGACACCCCCCGCACCATCGGCTCGGCGGCGTTCGGGGGGACGCTCTCCGCGCCGATCTGGGGCGACATGATGCGCCAGGTGTACGCCCGGCGCCGGACCCCCGCGCCGTGGCCGGTCCCGGCGGGGATCTCGCGGGTGGCGGTGGACTCGGCGGGGACGCCGCTCACGGCGCCTTGCCCGGTGGGGCCGGTGCGCACCGAGTACTTCCTGGCCGGGACGGAGCCGCGGGGGGCGTGCGTCCTCCGCGAGGGGATCCTCCTCCCCGCGGGGGACACCCTTCCGGCGGACTCCATCCTCCTGGACTCCCTCCCCGCGGACACCCTGGCCGGCGACACGCTCGCCGCGCCCTTGCCACCGCGGCGGTAAAGCTCCGCTCGGGAGCCCGGGCGGGGCGGCCGGTGTCAGAAACCGTGCTCTCCGGGCATCCCCCTCGGAGTACCCCTCCCTTTCCGGGCCTCCGGTGTAGCGGCGTCCAGGGGCGGCGGCTTCCCGGATGCAGGGAGCCGTCGCTTCAGGAAATCCATCCTCCTTGCCGATACTGGAGAAAGCAACGTATGTGTCGGGGTGGTGGTGCCTTGGGCCGGTTTCTATGGAACATACGTTTGACCGGTTTGTATCATTGGGTGCCGTCCCCCGCGGTCCGAGAAAGCCGAGCTGACCCCATCCCCACAGGCTCACCGAGTCCTCTCCAGGATGGCACGGATGAGGGCCCGGGGGCGGCCCCAACTCCCCGCTCCTCCCACGCTTCCCCGGCTC
>DATAAL010000190.1:0-2210 GCA_036260145.1 Longimicrobiaceae bacterium
GCTCCAGTGCCTGCGAGCAGAGCCGGGCCACGGTGAGCATCAGCGCCGTCTCGGCGGGACCGAAGGGGCGCGGCGCGTGGTACGTCCAGAGCACCGCCCCGGAGACACCACTCTCCCGGTATACGGGGAGCGCCGCCCACGCCGCGCTCCGGCTCCCCCCGTGGGTATACGCCCCGTACCGCTCCGCCCACGCCTCGGGCGACTCCACCAGCACGGCCTCGTGCGACCGGGTGGCCTCGGCGATGGGGAGGTTGGCGCGCAGCGGCCATCTCCGCCCCGGCCCCATGCACGCCGCCTCCGGGTAGCCGATGGAGGCCACGATCTCGATCTCCTCGCCCTCGGGGACGGCCAGGGCCAGCACCCCGGCGTCGGCCCCCAGCGCCGCCACCCCTCGCTGCATCACCACCTCGCCCACCTCCTGGACACCGGCCGCCTCGGAGAGCGCCGCCGTCAGCTCCTTGAGCTGCTCCGCCTCGCGCGTGCGGGCTTCCAGGTCCACGGCCTGCTGCTCCAGCTCGGCGATCAGCCGCTCACGCTCGGCCTGGGCGGCCCGCCACTCGGTGATGTCCTCCTGGACGCACACCCAGCAGCGGCGCCCGGGGAGCTCGAGCGCGGTGATGCGCGCGTAGGTGGTGAAGGGAGTCCCGTCCTTGCGGCGGTTCCTCCACTCGCCGGTCCAGACCCCGTCGCGCTTGAGCGCCTCGATCACCTCGCCGACGATGCGGCGGTTCTCCTCGGGCGGGTAGTCGTTCTGGACCGTGACGTGCTGGCCCACCAGCTCCCCGGGTGCGTAGCCGAACATCCGGTCCTCGGCCGGGTTGGTGTACAGGATGAACCCGTCCTCGTCGGAGACGCTCACCCCCTCGCTCATGCTCTCCAGCACCCGGGCCTGCATGCGCAGGGCCTCGTCCGCGTTCCGGCTCTGCGTGGTCTCCCGGATGATCGCCATCCCTCCGACGACCTCGCCCCGCTCGTCGCGGAGCGGGGCGTAGTCGGCGCGGAAGAACCCCCCCCGTCCGCTCTCGGGAACCCGGAACGGGCGGTCGCCGGTGCTGCGCGCCTCCCCGGCGAGGGCGGCCGCGAAGTAGACGTCCTCGCCCTCCTCCTTGAGGAAGGGGAACACCTCCCACGCCACGCGCCCCAGCACGCGCTCCGCCCGCACGCCCGAGATGTGCTCCATGGCGGGGTTCCACGCCGTGTAGCGGTAGCTCCGGTCGAAGGCCAGGATCCCGTCCGGGCTGGCCTGCACGAGCTGCATCCAGGGGGTGGCGCGATCCAGAACCGGTGCATCCATCGAAGGTCTCCCCGGCGGCGCGCTCCACTGCGGTACGCGCGAGTGGTCAGGGGTGGATCCCTTCCAAGATACCTCCGGCGGGTCCGGCGGGCACCCCCCTTTTCCGGGGGGTGCCGGAGGCCGGCTGCGCCCTCCCCGGCGCCCCGTCACAGTCCAGTTTCCATACACTTCCCGCGCGCCGCCGTAAGCCATGGAACTGCAAGGCATTACAGCGCTCTCTGCCGCTTCGGAGCGTACAGATTCTATACAGACGCGCCTGGTCCTCCCGGCGCCACTGTATTTGTAAATACATACACATCAATAACTTACCGAGCGGAACAGATTCGGGCACACTCCTCGCCTTACCCGGAACACGTCAGCACCGCCGGACCGTGGGGTCCGGCATCCCTATTACTACCCAGTGAGGCACACCATGAAGGTTCTGAAGTACACCGCCGCCATCGCCCTCCTCGTCCCCGCCCTCGCGAGCACCGCCGCCGCCCAGAACGGCACGCAGTCGGTCGGCTACGAAGTGCAGGCCATCAACCAGATCTCCATCACCGGGTCGCCGTCGCTGGTCATCAGCACCGCCACGGCGGGGAGCGCGCCGACCAGCGTGACGGGGAGCGGGAGCTACGCCATCACCACCAACCAGACCAACAAGAAGGTCACGGCGCAGATCGACAGCAACATGCCCAGTGGCGTTACCCTGAGCGTCACCCTGGCCGCTCCCAGCGGCGCGACCAGCGCGGGGGCGGTGACCCTGTCGACCACCCCTGTGAACGCGGTCACCGGGATCAGCACGGTGAACCAGTCGGGGCTCTCGGTGAGCTACCAGCTGGCCGCCACCGTGGCCGCCGGGGTGGTCGCGGCCAGCAGCCGCACCGTCACCCTGACCATCGCCGACGGGGCGTGAGCCCCGGTCCGGGGGGCCCCC
>DATAAL010000191.1:0-3146 GCA_036260145.1 Longimicrobiaceae bacterium
CCTGGAGCGTCCGGAGCTGACGGGGGAGCGGTTCGTAGCGGACCCGTTCGGGCGGGAGGGTGGAGGGCGGATGTACCGGACGGGGGACAAGGTGCGGTGGCGGGCGGACGGGGCGCTGGAGTACCTGGGCCGGCTGGACGAGCAGGTGAAGGTGCGGGGGTTCCGGATCGAGATGGGGGAGATCGAGGCGGTGCTGCTGGGGCAAGCGGGCGTGCGGGAGTGCGCGGCCATCGTGCGCGAGGACGCGCCGGGCGAGAAGCGGCTGGTGGCGTACGTCGCGGGTGACGCGGCGGCGGACCTTCTCCGTGCGCAGCTGCGGCGGTTCCTTCCCGATTATATGGTGCCCGCTGCGATCGTGATGGTGGATATGCTGCCGCTGACGCCGAACGGCAAGCTGGACCGGAGGGCACTGCCGGCGCCGGAGTACGCCGCCAAGGTGCACGTGGCGCCGCGTACGGCGGTGGAGGAGGTGCTGGCGGGGATCTGGGCGGAAGTGCTGCGGGTGGAGCAGGTGGGAGTGACGGAGAACTTCTTCGATCTGGGCGGCCACTCGCTGCTGGCGGTGCGGGTAGTCTCGCGGGTGCGGGACGCCCTCTCGGTGGAGGTGCCCCTGCGCACGATCTTCGAGTTCCCGACGCTGGAGGAGTTGGCCGGGTGGGTGGACGTGCACGGCCCGGAGAGTGTGCTGGAGCAGTGGGAGATCGACGAGGAGGCCGCTATGCTCGCGGCTCTCCGCGACGAGGAGGTGCGGCGCATGCTCGAGGAGTTATGACGAGCAGGATTCTCGACCCATGCCCCAGGTGCCGTGAGCGTCGTACCTGCTCCATGATGGGGAGCGAGGCACGAATTCCCGGCTCCGCATCCTCGAAAACGCGGGGTTTGGCCGAGAACGATCGCGGGTGAGGGTTCCCAGACACGCGGAACACGGCGCCTTCAGCCACGAAGGCGCCGTGCGCGTTGAAACGGGGAAGGTGGGCAGACCAATGGAGGAGACCGCATGCCCCACTGGCCCAGTGGCGCTGCGCGCGTCCCGACTTGTCGAGGATCTTGTCGATACCAGGGGTCCTACGAGTCTGATGTGGCCGCAATTCGGAGATTTTTCAGCCTCCGCATCGCCGCGATTCCGGCCGCCGGTCCCAGCGCCAGGACGCCGAAGGCGAGCGGCCAGCCGCCCGCCTCCCGCAGGTACGGTACCGCCGTGAGGGTGATGGAGGTGAGCAGAAACCCGAGCGCCGTCTGGAGCGTCAGCGCCGTCCCGACTGCGTGCGGCGGAGCCACCTCGGTCACGACGGCGCTGAACTGCGCGGAGTCGGCCACCACGGCGAAGCCCCAGACCAGCGCGACACCCAGCACCAGCGCGAGCGGCGCGTGCAGCAGCCAGCCCATGAGCAGCGCGCACGCCCCGCTCGGCCATCGCCCAGATGGTGACACGCTCCCGCCCCAGCCGGTCCGCCCACGCGCCCGCCACCACGCACCCCAGCGCGCCCGCCCCGATGGTCGCGAACGTTACCCCCCCAAAAGCACCCTGGCGCGCACCTCGGATGTTCCCCGCGCCAGAAAGAAATCCACGAAAAACACGTAGACAAAAGCCCACATCGCGTACAGCTCCCACCTGTAGAGCACCGCTTCCTTTGGATCCGCCCTGTAAGCCCCCAGGCCAGCCAAGATGCTACGTGGCAGGCAGCTGCGCTCTGTTGGGCCCGCCAATTTGCGCTGAAGGCTACCCCATCAATAGCGATAGAGTAGCCGCCATTTGTCGAGGATATTGTCGATCTGGGTAGACAGGGCCGGGAACTCCCACAGGCGATTGCCGGTGCTGAAAGCGGGCGGTACCCCCTGCCCAGGAGGGCTCCCGGTCCGCGATTCACCGGAGCTTCACCACGAAGTCTCCACCGCGCTCGCGCCTACCGGTCCTCTCGGGATCCGCCGAAGTCTGGGTCCGTCATCTCGGGCCACGGCGTGGCCGTCAGAGCGGCAAACAGCCGGCAGCAGGCCCGCACCTCCGGCACGTCGCTCCTCAGTCCCGCAGCCAGGCAATGCTGAAGCCGGGCAGCCGGAACAGGCTGCAGGAGGGGCCACACCGCAGTCACTACCTCGCCGCCCCGGAGCCGGGGGCCCTCCCTCCAACTCCGAGGCGTCGGGTCGCGGTCCAGCAGCAGCCCCAGGATCGCGAGCAGGAACAGCCGCTCCGCAATGGCGGAGACCTCGTCCTCCAACCACAGCATCGCGAGCCCCACCACCAGGAGCGCGAGGGTATCGTCCAGGCTGTACCGGCCTTTCGGGTACACCATCAGCCGGAACAGCAGCGTCCGCCGGCTGCGGTGGTCCGACGTCGACCTGGAGGCCGGTACCGTCCGGTGGCGGAGGGAGTCCGACAAGAGCCAGCGGGAGGTGGTCGTACCGCTCCTGCCGGAGGCCATCGAGGCGCTCCGGCGGGCGCCGCGGGGGATCGGGGAGGCGTGGGTGTTCCCGAGCGAGTCGGACCCGAGCCGGCCCACTCCGCGCGACACCTTCCAGACCTGGATGCGCCGGGCGAAGAAACGGGCGGGGATCCGGATCCGGGGGCTGGGGTTCCACGGGGAGAAGCGGGCCGGCGTACGCGACCCCTGGTTCCGGGAACTGGACCCCAAGATGAAGGAAACGCTGAGCCGGACCAACCACGCGACGCTGATCAACATCTACGACGAGGTGGAGCTCGACGAGATGCGGCTCGCCATCCAGCGCCGCCGACCCGCGGCCCGGGCGAGCCACCGGTGACCGCCACAATTGACAGTAACAATTGACAGTGAAAGGAGGAAATTCGGAAAAACGAAAACCCCGACACCGCATAAGCAGCATCGGGGCAATCGTTTAGAACAGTGGGCCTGGGTAGAGTCGAACTACCGACCTCACGCTTATCAGGCGTGCGCTCTAACCACCTGAGCTACAGGCCCTGAAATCAAGGAAAGGATGTCTGTGGGTTCGACCTGTGAGCCTCTTTCGATCCCGAAGGACTTACTCGAGTTGCTCCAGAAAGGAGGTGATCCAGCCGCAGGTTCCCCTACGGCTACCTTGTTACGACTTCGCCCCAGTCACCGAGCTCGCCTTCGGCCGCTTCCCCCCCGAAGGGTTGGATCACGGACTTCGGGCGCTCCCGACTCCCATGG
>DATAAL010000192.1:0-10985 GCA_036260145.1 Longimicrobiaceae bacterium
GGCGGCGCCACCCAGGCGCCGCCCCTCCGTGCTTCGGGACAAGCTTCCGCTCCCACGCCGGACCTCCTATCTTTCGGTCTCTCCCCGCTACCCCGTTGGAACGCGCACCGATTCCACCACGCATGAGCCGCAGTTCCTGGACGAGCCTCCGCGCCGTCCTCCCGTTCGCTGCCGCAGTGGGTGTGCTCCTCCTGGGGGGCGTGGCGCTGTCGGCCGGGGGCCACCCCGCGTCCGGACCCACGGACGGGCCCCCGGTCCTCCTTCCCCCCGTGCGGGCCATCCCGGTGCGGGTGGACACCCTGTTCCTGGGGGGGTATGCGCGGGGGAGCTTCACCGAGGCGGTCCGCACCCTGGCGAGCGACCTGTCGGGCTCGGAGCGGGTGATGATCGGCCGGCACCTGGACAAGATCTTCCTCTCCATCCTCCCGGCGGACGGGCTGGGGAACGGAGGCCGCCTCCGGGTGGCGTACGAGCGGGTGGTGCGCCCGGACGGGACCACCCGCTCCATCCGGGTGCTGGCCGCGGAGGCCGCGGTCGGGGGGGAGCTGCACACCGCCTTCCTCTTCGACGGCGGGGGGCGTCCCGGGTACTACGACGCCCTGGGCCGCTCGCTGGACCCGGAGGCGTGGGTACGCCCGCTGGAGCACGCCCGGGTGACCTCGCCCTTCCGGATCGACCGGATGCACCCCATCCTGCGGCGGATCCTCCCCCACAACGGGGTGGACTACGCCGCCTCCTTCGGGACCCCGGTGCGCGCCACGGGGGACGGGAGCGTGGTCTACGCCTCCGCGCGCGGCGGATACGGGAACCTGGTGGAGATCCAGCACCCCAACGGGTACTCCACGCGCTACGCACACCTGTCGCGGATCGCCCCGGGGGTGGGGCGCTTCGGGATGGTGCGGCAGGGGGAGGTCATCGGCTACGTGGGGATGTCGGGGCTGGCCACGGGTCCGCACCTGCACTACGAGGTGCGCCGGCGGGGGCAGCCGGTGGACCCCGAGACGGTGGCTCCGGACTCGGGACCCTCGGAAGACCTGGGGTTCCGGCCGGAGTGGCGGACGGAGCGGCGGCAACTGGCCCGTCTGCTGGCCCGTGCGCCGACGCTGCTGTCCGTGCGGCGCAGGGGTTCTTCGGGCGACTAAGAAGCGGGAGACCCTGGAAACGGCACCCCCACCCCCGGCCCCTCGATCCTATCCTCCCCAACGCCTTGCAGCTGAGCTAGATTCCGGCGATCTCCTCCAGCCTGCGCATCACCCCGTCGAGCTGCTCCGGCTTGCGGAGAACCAGCAGGATGGAGTCGTCCCCCCCGATCGTCCCTACCACCTCCGGCCACTCCTCCCGGTCCAGCGCCACGGCGATCGGCTGCGCGCCCCCGGTGAGCGTCCGCACCACCAGCAGGTTCCCCACCCCGTCCGCCCCCAGGTACAGGGCGGGGAGGAGCCGGGCCAGGGTGGGGGTGGGGTCCATGAGGTTCGGGGGGACGGTATAGACGTACCCCCCCTCCTCGTCCGGCACCTTGACCAGCCCCAGCTCGCGCATGTCGCGGGACAGGGTGGCCTGCGCCACGTCGATCCCCCGCTCGCACAGGAGCTCGCGCAGCACCTCCTGCGAGGAGACGCGCTCGCTTCGGACCAGGTCCAGGATGACGGCGTGGCGCTGGAGTTTCACGGGGCAGGCGGGGCGGGAGAGGGAGAGGGGGACGCGCGCCGTAAAGACGCCCGCGGAACGTAGGGTCGCGCGCGGGGGCGCGCAAGCGAGCGCCCCCGCCGGCCCCGGGTCAGGAGGCCGCCTCGTCCCCCTCCGACCGCTGTGGCCGGTCGCCCGGGGACTCCGTCAGGAAGTCGTCGCCCACCGCGGAGATGGTGATCAGGAGCGCGCTCTCCTGCGTCGCCCGGATGTCGTGCGCGTCCCCGGGACCGAAGAAGAGCACCTGCCCGGCGCGCAGCTCGTGGTCCTCGTCCCCCGCGCGGAACCGGAGCCCCCCCTCCAGCACGTGCAGCGTCATGGGCGAGTCCGCCTGGTGCGTCCCGATCTCGTTCCCCGCGGCCATGGCCGTCAGGGTCAGCCGGAAGCGGCCGGACTTGGCGAGGGTGCGCCCCGCGCGCCCGCTCCGCCGGTACGACTCCTCCCTGCGCAGGTCGGCGAGCTGCTCGTGCAGGTCGAAGGTCAGGATCGGGCCTGCCAGGGAACGGTTGATCGACGACATGTCTGAGCTCCGTGCTTGCGTGTGGCTTCCTCGGGTGCCGCCGGGCGCCTCCCCGGGGCTGCAAGGACCGAACCGCGTCAGAACCACTGCACCAGCCCCACGTACCACCGCCCCTCCTCCCCCTCCTCCAGCGGGTCCGTGTACTCCACCGTGAAGGCGTCCTCGAAGAGGCTGACGCCGATCCCCACGGTGCTTCGCGCGCCGTCAGTGGAGCGGGAGCGGACGCGGAGCAACTCGTCGCGCGAGCGGTCCGCCACCCCGGCCCACGCTGTGGAACCGGTGAGGACCAGCGCCGGGCGCAGCGGGGGGATGATGAAGAACCCGGAGCGGAAGAAGGGCTCCTGGCGGTAGGGGGGGAGGAAGAGGAGGAGCCGCCCCCGGCCGATCGCCGCCGAGGTCCCGCCGAACTCGTTGGGGTCGTACCCGCGCAGCCCCTCCGCCTCCCCGAAGCGGAACAGGTACTGCGCCGGAGGCTCGCCCAGAACGTGGCCCGCATCCCCCCGCAGCGCCAGGGTCAGGAACGGGCCCAGGGAGCGTCGGGTGGCGAGGAGCCCCGTGAGCCGGCCGAAGCTCCAGTCCGCGAACCCGGTCTCGGCGTGCGCGGAGAGCGTCAGGGAGTTGCCGATGGCGAACGCCCCGCCCCCCCGCGCGTAGCGCACCTCCCCCTCCAGACCGGCGTGCGTACCGGCGTCCGCGGGGGCCACCTCCGGGAAGCGCCGCGCCCGCCCGAAGAGGTAGCTCTCCGTGTTCCGCCGCACCGAGTCGTGCCGCTCCCAGCGTCCGCCCAGCCGCCCGGTCCAGAAGCCCCGCCGCACACCCGCGCTCGCCTCCACCCCGGTGGCATCGTAGTAGTCCAGGATATCGTACCCCCCCAGCGCCGCAGACAGGGTGTACCCCAGCTCCCAGCGGAAGGAGGGGCGGAACACCTGCACGTCCCGCAGCCGGCGGTACACCCCCGCGGAGGCGCTCCACCCGCTCCGCTCCCCCGCCGCGCCCGCGGACTCGCGGATCCACCGGCCGATCGCCTCCCCGCGCGCCTCCCCCTCGGAGAACGCCCACCCGGCCGTCGCGTACGCCTCCCAGCGCCCCTCCGGCCGCGGCGCCGACTCCGCGCTCACCGCCCACCCCAGGTAGGGTCCCTCCACCCGGTTGTAGCGGAAGAAGTGCTCTCCGCGCTCCGGGAGGAACCCGACGCGGACCCCCTCCTCCCGCTCCGCCCCGCCGGCCGTCTCCCGGATCAGGTCCTGGAAGTCGGCGATGTCCAGGTCGCCCAGCTCCTCCCCGATCGGCCGCCCCCGCCACCCCTGGAAGGTGGTGTCCGAGCGCTCGCTCCGCACCAGGATGATCTGCCCCGGCTGCTCGGGGGTCCACCCGGTGTTCAGCCGGTACCCGGAGAGAGCGCTGGCCACCCGGATGGCCGCGGCGCCCCCGAAGAGCGGGGAGGCGACCTGGATCTCCTGCCGCTGCCGGTACGGGAGCCAGTAGCGCCCCTGCACCAGCCCGCTCTCCATCTCGAAGAACACCCCCGTCCGGCTCAGCCGGAAGCGCCCCGCTGGCTCCGCGAACCCGAAGCGCGCCCGCGCCACCGCCGCGCGGTCCACGTCCACCTGGAACGACCCCACCACCAGGCGCGGGCCCTGCTCGTGGAACCGCAGCAGCGGGCGCACCTCGAGGGTGACCAGGGTGACGATCCCGTCCGGGGTGCTGACGCGCACCGTGTCCCCCGCCTGGTAGCGGTACAGGGTGGTGCCGCGCGGGGAGAAGGGGTGCACCGCCCGCGAAACCCGCCGCTGCTGCGTCCCGGTGGCGGGGGAGAGCTGGAAGATCTCGATGGTCTGCCCGTACAGGTGCGGGACGATCCAGGCGCGCTCCAGCATGGTCCCCACCGTGTACGGGGTGGGGGAGAGCATCCGGATCCGGTGCCCCGAGATCTGCTGCCGCAGGCTCCCGCCGGCCGCCCAGCGCACCTCCCCCGCGAACTCGTCCACGGTGAGCGGGATCTCCCCCGCCTGCGCGGAGTCCGGCCGGAGGGAGAGGTACACCGCACTGCGGTACTCCGCGCGGTAGTCGCGCAGCTCCGCCGGGACCGACGAGCCGGCCTGGATCACCCGCTCCACCAGGGTGCGTGTGGCGCGAGAGTCGAAGTGGCTCGCGGTGTCCTGCGCGGGAGGCGCGGGCGTCCCCTGGAGGAGGAGCGCCGCGGAAAGAGCGAGTGCGAGCATCGGCCACGGAGCAGGGTGAGGGACCGTGCCGGCGGGGCACGCCGGCGGATGGTGCTCGGGGAGCGGCAAGGGGCGCGCCAGGCGCCCGGGTCACTCCTTCAGTGACCGGCGGGCCTCCACGCCGCGACGGGGGTGGTTGGTGATGATCCCGGCCACCCCGGCGCGGAGGAGCTCCCGGATCCGGGCGGGGTCGTCCACCGTCCACACCACCGCGAAGAGCCCCCGCTCGCGCAGCTCCCGCAGCCGCTCCGGGGTCGCCAGCCGCTGCTCGATGCACACCCCGCCCGCGCCGCTGTCGCGGACCACCTCCGCCACCAGCGGGTCCCAGGCCTCGGTGACCAGGGCCCGGCGGACGTCCGGCGCGAGCCGTCCCACCTCCAGCACCACCGTGGGGAGGAAGGAGGAGACCAGGGTGCGCTCCAGCATCCCCGCCCGCTCCAGCACGGCGAGCGTGGCCGCCTCCGTCCCCTCGCCCTTCAGCTCCACGTTGAGCCAGGCCCCGGCTCCCGCCGCCCAGTCGGCCACCTCCCCCAGCCGGCGCAGCGGCTCTCCCGGTCCGGCGTGCAGCCGGGACAGCTCGGCCCAGGTGTGGGCGCGCACCTCGCCCCGGCCGTCGGTGGTGCGGTCCAGCGTCAGGTCGTGGATCACCACCGGGGCACCGTCCGCGGAGCGCTGCACGTCCAGCTCCACCCCGTCCGCGCCGTGCTCCAGCGCCCGGCGGAAGGACCCGAAGGTGTTCTCGGGTGCCTCGAACGGGGCGCCGCGGTGGCCCAGGATCAGGGGGCGGTCAGGGAAGGGCTCCATACGTCGGCTACGCGGCTGCGGGTTCGGGGCCGGCGCCCGGTAGGCTACTTGCGGGCCGCCGCGGAGTCAAACCCGTTCGATTTCGCCGCCTCCGGCACCTCGCACCCCGCTCAGGGTATTCCTTGCCCTGTGGACGCTCCGGCCGGGGATCCGGCGGGGATCTCCGCTCCGACACGACCCGTTTCCCGAAGACCCCGATTCATGACCCCGATCCGACTCCGGTCCGTCCCGTTCCTGCTCGCGCTCGGCGTCGCCACCGCGTCCCCGGACATCGCGGTGGGGCAGACGCAGACCGCGCCGCGCCCCGGGGCCCCGCGCCGCGCCCCCACCGACTCCCTCCCCGCGGACCCGGCCGTGACGGTGGGCCGGCTCCCGAACGGGATCACCTACTACGTCCGCGCCAACCGCGAGCCGGAGAAGCGGGCGGAGCTCCGGCTGGTGGTCAACGCCGGATCGGTGCTGGAGGACGAGCGGCAGCGGGGGCTGGCGCACTGGGTGGAGCACATGGCCTTCAACGGGACGCGCGGCTTCGCCAAGCACGAGATCCGCGACTACCTGGAGCGGGTGGGGATGCGCTTCGGGCCGGACATCAACGCCTACACCGGCTTTGACGAGACGGTGTACATGCTCACCCTCCCCACCGACACCGCCGGGGTGCTGGAGACCGGGGTGCGGATCCTGGAGGAGTGGGCGCGCGGGGTGGCCTTCGACCCGGAGGAGGTGGAGAAGGAGCGCGGGGTGGTGGTGGAGGAGTGGCGGCTGGGCCAGGGCGCCGCCGCCCGGCTGCGCGACAAGCAGTTCCCCGTCCTCTTCCGCGGCTCCCGCTACGCGGAGCGCCTCCCCATCGGGACGCGGGAGTCGCTGGAGGGCGCCGACCCCGCGGAGCTGCGCCGTTTCTACGCGGAGTGGTACCGCCCGGAGCTGATGGCGGTGGTGGCGGTGGGCGACTTCGACCCGGAGCGCGTGGCGCGGCTGATCCGGGAGCGCTTCGGCGCGATCCCCGCCTCGCCCGTGACGCGCCTGCGCCCGACGTTCACGGTCCCGGAGCACCGCGAGACCGAGTTCGCCATCGCCACCGACCCGGAGGCCACGGGGTCGTCGGTGAGCATCTACCACCGCTTCGCCCCGCGCGAGCCGGGGACGGTGGGGGCGTACCGGGAGAGCATCGTGGAGTCGCTCTTCGTAGGGATGCTCAGCGACCGCCTGTACGAGCGGACCCAGACGCCCGACGCCCCGTTCATCTCCGCCTCCGCCTCCTCGGGATCGCTGGTGCGCTCCGCGGCGGCGCAGGTGCTGGCCGCCACGGTGCGGGACAACGGGGTGCAGCGGGGGCTGGAGGCGCTCCTCGCGGAGGCGGCGCGGGCGGCGCGGCACGGCTTCACCCCGTCGGAGCTGGAGCGCCAGAAGGAGACGCTCCTCCGGCTGTGGGAGCAGGTGTACGCCGAGCGGGAGAAGACCCACTCCGGGCAGTTCACCGCCGAGTACGTGGCCCACTTCCTGGAGCGGGAGCCGATCCTCGACGTGGCCACGGAGTTCGAGCTGTACCGCCGCTTCCTCCCCGAGATCACCCTGGAGGAGGTGAACCGCATGGCGGCGGAGCGCCTCCGCGACCACAACCGCACGGTCCTGGTGGCCCTCCCGCAGAAGGAGGGGATCCGCGTCCCCACCGAGGCGGAGCTGCGCGTGGTGATGGACGCCGCCGCGCGGCGCCCGGTGGAGGCGTACGCCGACCGCACCTCCGACCGCCCGCTGGTCCCCAACCCCCCGACGCGGGGACGGGTGGTGTCGGAGCGGGAGATCCCGGAGATCGGGGTGCGCGAGTGGCGGCTGTCCAACGGGGTGCGCGTCCTCCTCAAGCCCACGGACTTCAAGGAGGACGAGATCCTGTTCGTCGGCAACAGCCCCGGCGGGCTGTCGCTGGCCCCGGACTCGCTGTACGTCCCGGCGCTCACCGCCACCGGGGTGGTGCAGACCTCGGGGGTGGGGGAGCTGGACCTGGTGGAGCTGGGGAAGCGCCTCTCGGGGAAGATCGCGGGGGTGGGGCCCAGCATCGGCGAGCTGCGCGAGGGCTTCAGCGGGGGCGGATCTCCCCGGGACGTGGAGACCATGCTCCAGCTCGTGTACCTGTACATGACCGCTCCGCGCGTGGACACCACCGCGTTCCTGACGTACCAGGCGCGTGCCCGGGAGTCGCTCCGCAACCGCTCGGCCAGCCCGGAGGCGGCCTTCCAGGACACCCTGCGGGTGACGCTGGCGCAGAACCATCCGCGCGCCCGGCCCGTCTCCAGCGAGCTGTTCGAGCGGATGGACCTGCACCGCTCGCTGGCGTTCTACCGCGACCGCTTCGCCGACGCGGGCGACTTCACCTTCTACTTCGTGGGGAGCTTCGACCCGGCCCGTCTGCGCCCGCTGGTGGAGCTGTACCTGGGCGGGCTCCCCTCCACGGGACGCGAGGAGAGCTGGCGCGACGTGGGGCTGCGGTACCCGCGCGGGGTGATCCGCAAGACGGTGCGCCGGGGGGTGGAGCCCAAGGCCCGCACCCAGATCGTGTTCACGGGGCCGATAGGGTTCCAGCGGGACAGCGTGGCGGTGCTGGACGTGATGGCCGAGGTGCTGCAGCTCCGGCTGCGCGACGTTCTCCGCGAGGACCTGGGGGGAACGTACGGGGTGGGCGTGGGGGCTTCGGCCTCGCGCGACCCGGTGTCCACCTACACCGCGAGCATCGGGTTCGGGACGGCGCCGGAGCGGCTGGAGGAGCTGACCCGGGTGGTGTTCGCGGAGATCGACTCGCTCAAGCGGAACGGTCCCCGCGAGGCGGACCTGCAGAAGGTCCGGGAGGCGGTGCGGCGCTCGCGGGAGACGGATCTGCGCGACAACGCCTTCTGGCTCTCGCAGATCGCCACCTACTCCAGCTACGGGTGGGACCTGCGGGAGATCCTCCGCGAGGAGGAGCGGGTGGCGCGGCTGGACGCGGCGGCGGTCCGGGACGCGGCGCGGCGGTTCCTGGACACGTCCAACTACGTGCAGGTGTCGCTGGTGCCGGAGAACGTGCCCGCGCCCGCGCAGCCGTAGCCAGTCCCACGGAGGAGCTGATGCCGTCTACCCCGGTGTGCCCGAGCTGCGAGGTGTCGATGGAGGGCGGGTTCCTCCTGGACCAGACCCACAGCGGGACGACCAACGCCCGCTGGGTGGAGGGGCCGCCCGAGCGGAGCATCTGGACCGGGCTGAAGCTCAAGGGGCGCCGCCAGCTCCCGGTGTACGCCTGGCGCTGCCCCCGGTGCACGGAGGTGCGGTTGTACGCGCCCGATCAATAAGTCGTATTGGAGGTCGATACCGGCTCGGGGAGCTTGTCCCCGGCGAGCGTTTCGTCTACCGTTGGAGCATGGCGACGATCCCTCTCTCCGAGATCCTGAAGCTCAGCGTGGCTGAGCGGATCCAGTTGGTCGAAGACATCTGGGACAGCATCGCAGCCGAGCCCGATTCGGTCTCTCTGACCGAGGAGCAGCGCCAGGAGCTGGACCGGCGCCTGGCAGATCAGCAAGCCAACCCAGGGGTGGGGCGGCCCTGGGCCGAAGTGAGGGCGCGTCTGCTGGAATTGGATAGTGCACGAAGCGCAATCGACTCGGACTTCTCACCAGGCGCAAGACTCTGAGGAGGGTAAAATGGTTTCGGTTAAGGAAGAAGTCGCGTCCCTGCTCCAGCGGCTGCCGGATGACTGCTCACTGGAAGACATTCAGTATCACCTCTACGTGCTGGAGAAGGTTCGGCGCGGACTGGAGCGAGCGGACGCAGAAGGCGTCATCGAGCAGGAGGAGGCGGAAGCGCGCCTGGGCAAGTGGCTCACCGAGTAGTCTGGTCCCCCGCGGCGCTGGAGGATGCAGAGGCCATCGCATCGGACATCGCACGCGATTCCACTCGCTATGCCGCCACCGTAGCTCGCAGGCTACGTGATACGGCACGGTCACTCCGCGATTTTCCTCTGTCCGGCAGAATCGTTCCCGAGGAGGAATCTATCCGGGAAAAGCTCGTCTACAGCTATCGCCTGATCTACCGGGTTCAGGGCGAGATCGTCACGATCGCTGCCATCGTTCACGGCAAGCAGTCGTTTGAGACAGGCGTGGGGCGAATCCGCAGTATCTAGTCCCTGACGCAGATTGTTACCCAAGAACGAGAACTTTGCAGGGATGGCGTTGAAGATGCCCCGGAACCTGCCGGACCAGGCGGGGATGGGCGGGATGGACGTCCTGGAGTACGAGGTGGTCCAGGAGAAGGCGCACAACCTCGCGCGCATGGGCCGACGGCTGGAGCAGGCGCTGGCGGCCCTGGCGGCGTTCGACGAGGCCCGGTCGCGCGGGGCCGGCGATTCAGGGAAGGATGGTCCGGAGCGGGAAAGCCTCGTCGCCGCGGCGGGGGAGGCGCTCTGGTACTACATCGTCCAGCGCGAGGTGTGCGGCCTCCGGGACGGCGAGAAAGTCATGCGGGAGATGGGTGTTCCCCGGGAGGTGCGGCTGCGCATGGGGTTCTCCCCGACTCGTCCGCGATGATGATCGGGTGCGGTGGTGGGGCCGCTCCAGAGCCCCGCAGACTGCGCGGGTCTCTTCCGCGGGGGCGGGGAGCCAGCAAAACTGCCGGCTGTCTCCCCGCCCCGGAGGGAGACACCGGATACTGCCCCGGTGTCTCCCTCCGTACAGGATTATAGGGGTACTGCGGGACGGCACGGAGCCCGGGGCTGCGTGCCGTTCGTTCACGCCGCCGTGATCAGCACGATCGCCACGGCGGCGCACGCCACCCCGGCGGCCTGGATGCGCTGCAGGCGCTCCCGCAGCACCGCCCTCGCCAGGAGGACCGTGGTCGCCGGGTAGAGCGAGGCCAGCGTCGCCACCACGCTCAGCATTCCCTGCCGCACCGCCAGCAGGTACAGGACGTTGGCCAGGGTGTCCAGCAGCCCCGCCGCCACGATGGTCGGGATGGCCCGGCGCGGGGGCTCCAGCGGCTCCCGGCGGACCAGCCCCCCGCCCAGGAACAGCAACACGGACACCAGCCGCGTGGCGAGCATCGGCCAGAGCCCGGCCTCCGCCCCGGTGCGCTCCAGGAACACGTAGAACACCCCGATGGCCGCCCCCGCCACCAGCGCGAGGGGGAGAGCCCGCCCCGGGGTCCCGTCATCCCCCGGGTGCGGCGCCTCCTGGCTGATCATCACCACCGCCGCCATCGCCAGCGCGATCCCCGCCAGCGCCGTGGGGTGGGGGCGCTCCCCGAAGGCGAGCCCCGCCACCACCGGGACCACCACCGCGCACACCGCGGTCACCGGGGCCACCACGCTCATGGTGCCGATGGCGAGCGCGTGGTACAGCAGCCCCACCCCCACCCCGCTGGCGATCCCCCCTGCCACCCCCCAGGCGAAGTCCGCGGGGCGCGGTACCGCGCCCGGGAGCACCGCCACCGCCGCCACCAGCAGCGCCAGCCCCGCCACCTGCGACAGCACCACCACCGGGAAGGTGGTGGTGCGCCGGGCAGCGAGCCCCGCCAGGAAGTCCGCGCTCCCGTAGAACACCGAGGCCAGCAGCGCCAGCAGGTACGCCATGGACCGTTCTTCCGACTCCGGTCAGCGCGTCAGGCCGAGCCCACTTCTGCCGCCAGAACGCTGCGGATGGTGGCAGCGAAGCGCGTCGGGGCCTCCGGATGGTGCTCCAGAAAGAGGGAGGGCTCCAGCACCTCCAGCTCCATGAGCTGGAGCCTCCCGTCCACGACAC
>DATAAL010000193.1:0-2434 GCA_036260145.1 Longimicrobiaceae bacterium
GACAGCTCCCGGTAGAGCACCCCCATGCTCCACCCGTCGCTGACGATGTGGTGCATCGAGAGCAGCAGCACGTGCTCCTCGGCACCCAGGCGCAGCAGGCTCACCCGGAAGAGCGGACCCGCCGAGAGGTCGAACGGCCGCGCTCCACCCTCCGCGACGAGCTCCCGCTGCACCTCCGCCTCGCGCGTCTCCTGGGGGAGATGGGAGAGGTCCTGCACCGGCAGCCGGAGGCCGCCGAACGGCGCGATCACCTGCCGGGGAGCGCCGTCGCGCTCCCGGAAGACCGTCCGCAGCGCCTCGTGGCGCCGCACGATCTCGCTCAAGCTCCGCTCCAGCGCGTCCACGTCCAGCGCGCCACGCAGGCGCAGGGCGAAGGGGAGGTTGTAGGAGATCTCCCCGGGCCGCAGTTGCTCCAGGAACCAGAGCCGCTCCTGCGCGAACGACAGCAGCGGCAGCTCCGTGCGCTCGGTCGGCACCACGGGCGGCAGCACCGTCAGCCCCGCGCGGCGCATCTCCTCCACGCGCCCGGCCATCTCCGCCACCGTGGGTCCCTCGAAGAGCGCCCGCAGCGGCAGCTCCACGCCGAACACCTCGCGGACCCGCGACACCACCCGCGTGGCCAGCAGCGAGTGCCAGCCCAGCTCGAAGAACTGGTCGTGCACCCCCACCCGCTCGACGCCCAGCACCTCCGCCCAGATCCCCGCCAGCACCTCCTCCACGAGGGTGCGCGGCGCCTCGTACTTCCCCTCCGCCGACGCGAACTCCGGCGCCGGCAGTGCCTTGCGGTCCAGCTTGCCGTTGGGGTTCACCGGGAGCGCGTCCATATGGACGAACGCGGCCGGGATCATGTACTCCGGCAGCCGCGCCGCCAGGTGCGCGCGCAGCACCTCCGCGCCCGCCTCCTCACCCACGTAGTAGGCCACCAGCCGCGGGTCGCCGACCTCCCCCTCGCGCGCCACCACCACCGCCTCGCGCACGGCCTCGTGCTCGGCCAGCCGCGCCTCGATCTCTCCCAGCTCGATCCGGAACCCGCGCACCTTCACCTGCGCGTCGTTGCGGCCCATGAACTCGATCGTCCCGTCCGCCAGCCACCGTCCCAGGTCGCCCGTCCGGTACAGCCGCGCCCCGGGCTCGGCGCCGAAGGGATCGGGGAGGAAGCGCTCGGCCGTCTGCCCCGGGAGCCCCCGGTACCCGCGCGTCACCCCCACGCCTCCCAGGTACAGCTCCCCCGTCACCCCCACCGGCACCGGCTCTCCGGCGCCGTCCAGCACGTAGATCCGGGCGTTGGCGATCGGGCGCCCCGGCGGCATGGAGCGGCCGGGGGGGTAGCTCGCCAGATCCGCCCGGGCGAAGTGGTGGGTCGTGATCCCGGTCGCCTCCGTGGAACCGTACGGGTTCAGGAACTCGGGACGGGGCTCCGGCACCCTGGCGAGCTGCCGCGGGTACAGCGGCTCCCCGCCGAAGACCACGATCCGCAGTCCGCCGATCGCCCGCCCCCCGTCCGTCTCGACCAGCGCCTGGAAGCCCGTCGGCGTGAGGTTCATCATGGTGATCTCCGACGCGACGATCTGGGAGGCGATCCTGCCAGGCTCGAACGGCTCGCGCGCCAGGTGCAGCCGGCCGCCCACGAACAGCGGGGCCAGCAGGTTCCGCTGCGTCAGGTGGAAGCTGAAGGAGGTGACGACCAGGACCGAGTCGCGCTCCGAGATCCGCGTGGCGCCCAGGTACCAGTGGAGCAGGTTCGACGCGCCCCGGTGCGTCATCTCCACCCCCTTGGGCCGGCCCGTGGAGCCCGAGGTGTAGATCACGTACGTCAGGTTCTCCGGCGACAGCGCGCCGCGCTCCGGGTTGCTGGCCGGCCGACTCCCCCACCAGGCCGCGTCCTCGTCCAGCGCGAGCAGGGGCACGTCCAGCCCCGCGAGCCGTCCGGCCAGCGAACCGTGCGTCAGCAGCACCAGCGGGGCGCTGTCCTGCACCATGTCGAGCAGCCGCTCCTGCGGATAGCCCGGATCGAGCGGCAGGTACGCGCCGCCCGACTTCAGCACCCCCAGCACGGCGACCACCAGCTCCGGCGTCCGCTCCACGCAGATCCCCACGCGCACATCGGGGCCGACGCCGAGGCTCCTCAGGTGGTGCGCCAACCGATTGGCGCGGGCGTTCAGCTCCCCGTACGTCAGCTGCCGGTCCTCGAAGACCACCGCCACCGCGTCGGGCGTGCGCCCGGCCTGCGCCTCGAACCGCTCGTGGATGTACGACTCGACCGGATACGGCGCCTCCGTGTGGTTCCACTCCTCCGTCACGCGCCGGCGCTCCTCGGCCGACAGCAGCGTCAGCCGGTCCACCGCCCGCGTCTCGTCGGCCGCCATGCCCGCGAGCACCCGGCACAGGTACCCCGCGTAGCGCTCCACCGTCTCCCGTTCGAACAGCGCCGTCG
>DATAAL010000194.1:0-1594 GCA_036260145.1 Longimicrobiaceae bacterium
GTCGAGCCCGGCGAGCGCCATCTCGGCCGCGGCGATCGCCTGCATCGCCGCCGAGGCGTTGCGGTAGATGCAGGGGATCTCCACCAGCCCCCCGATGGGGTCGCAGATCAGCCCGAGCATCCCCTGGAGGGAGAGCGCCACCGAGGTGGCCACCTGCTCGTTGCTCCCCCCGTGCAGCCAGGTGACCGCCGCCGCCGACATTGCCGCGGCGGTCCCGGTCTCCGCCTGACACCCCCCCTCCGCCCCCGCCAGGGAGGCGCGGTGGGCGATCACCCCACCCACCCCGCCGGCAACCAGCATGGCGTCGGTCAGCCGCTCCTGGTCCTCGATCTCCAGGAACTCCGCCACGCTGATCAGCACCGCCGGTAGGACCCCCGCCGCCCCGGCTGTCGGCGCGGCCACGATCAGCCCCATGGCCGCATTGACCTCCAGCGTGGCGATGGCGCGCGCCATGGTGACGGTGACGCGCGGGCCCAGGATCCGGGCCCCGTTCTCCCAGAGGCGGCGCGCCCGCCCGCCGGTGAGCCCGGAGTGGGAACGAACCTCGCCCTTGAGTCCCTCTTCGATGGCCGAGCGCATCACCTCTAGGGTCCGGGCGATCCGGGCGCGGATCTGCTCCGCCGGAACCCCGGTCTCCTGCGCCTCGGTTTCGAGCACCACCAGCGGGAGCGTACGCCCGCTCTGCTCGGCGTCGCGGATCAGGGATTCGATGGAGCGATGCATGGAGCCACCGGGGTACGGGGAATCAGAGCGTCGGGGATAGCCGGCAAGAATCGGGCAGCCGCGAATCGCTCCCCCTCTCGGCCTGTGGTTCCCTCAACTGATCTTCTCCACGCGACGCGCCCAGCGCAGCCAGGGAAAGCTGCGGATGGCGGCGACCACCGCGTCCGGGATCGGCTCGTCCGCCTCGATGGTCATCAGGGCGTCCTTGTGGCGCCCGGTGCGGTCCACCCGCATGGTCGCCAGGTTCACCCGGTGCCCGGCCAGGAGCCCCGTGATGGCGGCGATGGTCCCCGGCTCGTCGTGCGCCAGGACCACCAGGGTATGATAGTTCCCTTCCAGGTCCACGGCAAAGCCGTCCACCTCCGTGACCCGGATCCGCCCGCCGCCCACCGAGGCGCCGCGCAGCGTCACCCGTTCCCCCTGCCGCTCCGCCTCGATGATCGCGGTATTGGGGTGCGCGTCGTCCCCCAGGTCCACCTCCTGGAACTCCCACTGCATCCCCGCGCGCTCGGCCTCCTCGTAGGCGTCGCGGAGCCGAAGGTCGTCCGGCCGGAGGCCGATCAGCCCCCCGACCATGGCGCGGTGGGTGCCGTGCCCCTCCCCCGTCGCGGCGAAGGAGCCGTGCAGCCGGATGAGGGCGCGCTCCGGCGTCCCCCCCAGGATGGCGCGCGCCATGAGCCCCAGACGGCAGGCACCGGCGGTGTGGGAGGAGGAGGGTCCCACCATGGTGGGACCGAGGATGTCGAAGAGGGATACCATGATACCACCGTCCGGAGTGGGATGCGGAGCGGCGGACATCCGCCCCTCGCATACCCTAGGACTATACGTCGGTCCGCGCCCGGAGCAAAGGGGATCCTCACCCCGGACGAGG
>DATAAL010000195.1:0-4089 GCA_036260145.1 Longimicrobiaceae bacterium
GCCTCCTCCGCGTCGTCGGCGGGGGCGGGGAGCGCGCGACGGTCCACCTTGCCCGCGGGCGTCAGCGGGAGCGCGTCCAGGAGCACCACCGCGCCAGGGACCAGGTATTCCGGCAGGAGGCGGTGCACCGCCTCGCGGAGCTTCGTGGCCGTCACCCCCTCCTCCACGACGACGTACGCCACCAGCATCCGTCGTCCCGGCGTGTCCTCGCGCATCACGACTGCGGCGGCGCGGACGCGCGGGTGCGCCAGAAGCGCGGCTTCGACCTCCCCGGGTTCGATGCGCAGCCCCCGGATCTTGACCTGCGCGTCGGTCCGCCCCAGGAACTCCAGCTCCCCGTCCGCACGCCAGCGCGCCCGGTCCCCGCTCCGATACAGCCGCTCCCCCGGCACCGGGGAGAACGGATCGGGGACGAACCTCTCTGCTGTCAGCTCCGGACGTCCCAGGTACCCCCGCGCCACCCCCGCACCCCCGACGTACAGCTCCCCTGGTATCCCGGCGGGCACCAGCTGCAGCGCGGTGTCCAGCACGTACGCGCGCGCCCCCGCAGCCGGCTTCCCGATCGGCGGCGCCTCCGCCGCGCCCGGCCGGCACAGGTGCCAGGTGGCGAAGACGGTGGTCTCCGTCGGTCCGTACACGTTCAGCAGCCGGCGGCCGCGCGACCACCGCGCCGCCAGCTCGCCCGGGCAGCGGTCGCCGCCCGTGCTGACGGTGCGCAGCGCCGGGAACTCTCCCTCGGCGAGCAGCTCCAGCATCGGCGGTGTGCTCACCCACAGGTCGATCTGCCGCTCGCGCAGCAGGGAGCCGAGCGCCTCGGCCGAGAGGACGGTATCGCGGTCGGCCACGTGTAGCGTCGCCCCGGAGAGGAGGGCGAGGAAGATCTCCAGGAGGGAGGCGTCGAAGCTGAGCGAGGCGGTGTGCGCCACGCGGCTGCCGGGGCGCGCGCCGAAGATCTCCACGGCGGTCGAGAGCAGGGTCGCGGCGGCCCCGTGCGTGACCATGACGCCCTTGGGGGTGCCGGTGGAGCCGGAGGTGTAGATGATGTATGCCAGGTGCTCCGGCGAGACCGGGCGCGCAGGCGCGACGGCACCGAAGACCGGGCGAGCCGCGCGCGCCGGCAGGTCGTCCACCAGGAGAACCTCGCCCGCAAAGCTGTGCAGGTGCGATGCGATCGGTGCCGCGGTGAGGACGAGGCGAACACCGGAGTCGGCCAGCATGAATGCGAGGCGTTCAGCCGGGTATGCCGGGTCCAGGGGGACGTAAACACCTCCAGCCCTGAGCACCCCCAGCAGCGCGACCACCGCGCCGATACCGCGCTCCAGGCAGACGCCGACGCGCACCTCGGGGCCGATCCCGCGCGCGCGCACCTCCTCAGCGAGCGCTTCGGCGCGCGCGTCGAGCTCGCCGTACGTGAGAAATGCGTCACCGTGGACCACGGCGGGAGCACCCGGTGTCCTCGCGGCCTGCACCGCGAACCGCTCGTGCACGGGGCGGGCGGCCGCGGTCGCGGCAGGATCCGCACTCCGCCGCACCCGCCCGGCCTCCCCCTCCGTGGCGAGCGAGAGGTCGAGGATGCGACGGCCGGGGTCGGCCACGACCATCTCCAGCAGGAGGAGGTACGCCTCCAGCGCCCCCTCCACCGTCGAGCGCTCCCACAGCTCCTCCCGATACGTGATCGCCACCTCCAGCTCCTCGCCCCGCTCCACGGCCGCAAAGCCGAGGTCGAACTTCACCGACTCCCCCACCGACCGGAACCGCTCCGCCTCCATCCCTCCGAACGCCCGCAGCGCCACGCTCCCCTCCTCCAGCACGAACATCACCTGGATGATCGGCGTGTGGCTCAGGCTCCGCTCCACCCCCAGCTCCTCCACCAGCTTCTCGAACGGCACCTCCTGGTGCGCGTACGCCCCCAGCGCCGTCTCCCGCACCCGCTCCAGCAGCTCCCGGAACCGCGGGTTCCCCGAGACGTCGGTGCGCAGCGCCAGCGTGTTCACGAAGAAGCCGATCAGCCCCTCCGTATCGCGCTGGTTCCGGTTGGCGATGGGGGTGCCCACCACCACGTCCTCCTCCCCGGACCAGCGAGCGAGCAGCACGTCGAGCGCGGCCAGCAGCACCATGAAGAGCGTCGCGCCCTCGGCTCGCGCGAGGGTCCGCAGCCGCTCCACCGTCGCGCGCGGAAGCGTCCGCGCGACGCTCGCCCCGCGCTCGGTGGGGACGGGGCGGCGCGGACGGTCGGTGGGGATCTCCAGCAGGGGGGGCGCGCCGGCCAGGCGCTCCCTCCACCAGGCGAGCTGGCGCTCGAGGACGTCTCCCTGCAGCCAGGCGTGCTGCCAGCAGGCGAAGTCGGCGTACTGGACGGGCAGCGGGGGCAGGGGAGAGGGCTCGCCACGGGAGAGGGCCTCGTAGAGGGCGGAGAGCTCGCGGAAGAGCACGCCGAGGCTCCAGCCGTCACTGACGATGTGGTGCATCGCCAGGAGGAGGACGTGCTCGTCCGGGGAGAGGCGGAGCAGGCGGGTGTGGAAGAGGGGACCGCGACGGAGGTCGAAGGGACGCCGCGCCTCGCCCAGTACGAGGTGCTGCGCCTGCGCCTCGCGCGCCTGCTCCTGGAGCCGGGACAGGTCGAGGAGCGGGAGGGGCAGTGCGCCCGCGGGGTGCGCGACCTGGACGGGCTCGCCCCGGAGTTCGTCGAAGGTGGTGCGCAGCGCCTCGTGGCGGCGGACGATCTCGGTGATCGCGCGCTCCAGGGAGCGGGTGTCGAGCGGCCCGCGGAGGCGCAGCGCCAGGGGCAGGTTGTAGGCGCTGCTCGCCGGATCCAGCCGGTGGAGGAACCAGAGCCGCTGCTGCGCGAACGACAGGGGGAGCGGTCCGTGGCGTGGCGCGGGCACCAGCGGGGGGATCACGGTCTCCGGCGCCGCATCCGCGCGGAGTGCCTCCACACGGCGGGACAGCTCGCCGACCGTGGGCGCCTCGAAGAGCGCACGCAGCGGGAGATCGACCCCGAACCTCTCCTTGATACGCGACGTCACCTGAGTCGCGAGCAGCGAATGGCCTCCTAGGTCGAAGAAGTTCTCGTCCACCCCCACCCGCTCCAGTCCCAGCACTTCCGCCCAGATCCCCGCCATCCTCTCCTCGGTGGCGGTCCGCGGTGCGACGTAATCCCCCTCCCGTGCGCCGGCGGTGTCCGGGGCGGGGAGCGCCGCGCGGTCCACCTTGCCATTGGGCGTGACGGGGAGCGCCTCCAGCACCACGAACGCGGCGGGCACCATGTACTCGGGGAGCTTCGCGCGCGCGTCGGAGCGGAGCGCGGGCACCAGGGCGCGGATGCGCCGGCCCCACTGCGGGTCGTTGGCGTACGCCTCCCAGGGTCGCTCCTCTCCCTCCTCCACCGGGAACCGGCAGACCCCGCCGACCGGATGGAAGAGCACCTCCAGCGACCCCGCCGCTCCCGGGCGCACCTCCACCGCCCGGTCCGTCTCGTCCGTGAGCGCGAAGAGCGTCTCCGGGACGATCCCGCCGATCGGCTCCGCGGCCGCGAGCTCCCGCACTGCGCCGGCCGTTTCCCCGCCGCCCGCGGTGGAGATCAGCTCCAGCGCGCGGACGTACGCCCCGACGCGCGCGTCGGGGACTCCGCGGAGCAGCAGCCCGGTCGTCGCCTCCCGGGCCAGCGCGCACAGCGACGCGGCGTCCTCGCCGCGCCAGGGATGTACGACCGGCTCACCCACGGCGGGGTCCATGTCCAGGTGCAGGACCACGTCGCAACGGAAGCGCGAGACCTCGTTGTCGTACCCCCCCCGCTTCACCTGCACCTCCACCCGCCCCACGCGGGGGATGCGTGCCCGGAGTGCCTCGAAGAGCGCCGGGTCCACCACCAGCTCCTGCTCCTCCATCATCCCGCGCCGCACCCGGTCCCGCAGCCGTTCCACCGGTAGCCCGTCCGGCGCGCGCGCCAGCTCCACCGAGGCGTGGAACGCCTCCAGCAGCGGGAGGCTGCGCACGTCGCCCACGAAGATCCGCCCGCCCGGCCGCACCGCCGCCGCCGCCCCCTCCAGCACCCGCAGCAGGTACTCCACCCCGGGGAAGTACTGCGCC
>DATAAL010000196.1:0-6075 GCA_036260145.1 Longimicrobiaceae bacterium
CCTCCGGTGGACTCCGTCCACCGGAGGGCTTCGACGTTCCGGGCCGTGCTACCGGGTCCGGGGACGGCTCACGGTCCCACCTGCACGAAGCGTCCTACCGACGGGACCAGGCGCCCGTCGGCGAGCCGGTCGATCCCGAACAGCAGGTAGTACCCCGGGGGTGCCACGCGGCCGTTCGGCGGCGCCGAGACGGTCAGGGTGGTGGCGGTCCGGGCGGTGATGGTGAGCTCCACGTGGCGCTGGTCCGAGTCGAAAGCGTGCGTCACCGAACCGCAGCGCACCAGCACCACCGAGTCGATGGCCGGGGCCTGACTGGAGGTCACGGTGAAGGTGGTGCCGTAGCGCGCCCCACCGGGTGCGCTCACCACCGGACGGGCGGCGCCCCACCCCAGGTAGGGTGGCGAGAAGAGCTCGATCCGCCGCTCCCGGGCCGCGGGTCCCCGTCCTCCGTCGTGGTCGGAGCCGCAGATCCAGACGCGGCCGTCCGGGAGCAGGAGCGCCACCGAGTGGTAGACGCGCGGGATGGCCAGGTTCCCCACCACCGACCAGGCGCCGGTCCGGGGATCGAACAGCTCCACCGCCAGCACCGCGTTCGCGTCCAGGCTCTCGGTGGTGGTACCGCCCACCACCAGCACCTTCCCGTCCGGGAGCAGGACGGCGTTGCAGTGATTCCGCACGGGATTGGCTCCGTGCCGGCCGGCCACGGCGGGCACCGCGCGCGCCGCCGTGTTCGCCCAGGTGAGCCCGGTGCCGCTCCCCCCGGCCCCCAGGTTGAGGATGCGCGCGTTGGCGCCACCCACCGCCAGCACCCGGGTCTGGTAGGCTGGCGGCTGGAGCGGCAGGAGCACGGACGACCACCAGAACCCCGCGTCGTACGCTACCGTCGCGGAGACGGTAGTCCAGGCGTTGGTGGCGGGGCTCCACTTCCGTGTCGCGCCGGCCATCGCGGTCACGTTGAGCACCTCGCCGGTGGGGAGCACGTGCTGCCGCGGGTACGAATCCGGGACGTCCCACCGCTCGCCGCGGGAGGTCCAGCTCCCGGCCGGCGCCGGAGTCGGCCGGAACTCCTCCAGTGTGGTGTTGTTGTGGCGGGTGTCGTCCTCTTTCGGGTGGCCGGACATCGCCAGGATGCGCCCGTCCTCCAGCGTGGTCAGCGTGGGATACCAGCGCCCGCCCCCGGTGGTCCGCCCCGGCTCCGGGACCATCGGCGCGGCCGGAGACCAGGCGGAGGTGGCCGGCGCGAAGTAGCTGGTCTCGCGCAGGCCGGGGAAGTGCGGATGGTGTGGGCCCCCGACGACGTGGTCGAACGCCCGCGTTCCCCCGGCGGCCACCAGGCGCCCATCGGGGAGGAAGGCGTGCCCGCAGCAGAACAGGTCGTGCGCGGGGGAGCGGACGTAACGGATCGCGCGCGTGGCGGGGTTCCAGAGCCGGGTGGCGTCCACTCTCCCGCTGGCGCTCGCGGCGGGATCGTGCTGGTTGCCGGAGAAGTAGAGCACATTCCCGTTGTTCAGCAGGGCGGCGTGCACCGCCAGCACCTCGCTGTTCATCAGCAGGAAGTTGAAGCCGACCCGGTAGTGCCCGTGGTTCTCGCCGCCGGGGTTGTCCACGTGGAAGATCACCAGGTCCGGTTCCCCGTCACCCCGGAGGTCCGCCACCGCGATCCCGGCTCCCTGGTTCTCCCACCCGAACCACCCCGGGACGGCCGTGATCTCGCCCCATGCGGCCACGTCGCCCGCGGTGTTCAGGTTCCAGCCGATACGGTAGTAGCCGTGGTTGTCGCCCCCCGGGTTGTCCACATGGAAGACCACCAGATGGCGCGCTCCGCCCACCGAGACCAGCGCCACGCCCGCCCCCTGGTTCTCCCACCCGAACCAGCCCGGTACCGGCTTGATGGAGCTCCACCCCCCGGTCACGTTGCCGCCGGTGTCCAGATTCCAGCCGATGCGGTAGTAGCCGTGGTTGTCACCCCCGGGATTGTCGACATGGAACACCAGCAGGTCGGGGCGGCCGTTGCCGTTGATGTCGGCGATGGCGATATCCGCCCCCTGGTTCTCGGCGCCGAACCAGCCGGGCACCGGTTTGACGGCCGTCCACCCGTTGGTGACGTTCCCGCTGGTGTCCAGGTCGCACCCGATCCGGTAGTAGCCGTGGTTCTCCCCCCCGGGGTTGTCGAGGTGGAAGACCACCAGGTCCGGACGGCCGTTCCCGTTGATGTCGGTTACGGCGATCCCCCCGCCCTGGTTCTCCCACCCAAACCACCCGGGCACCGGTTTGATGTCGCTCCACCCCCCGGTCACGTTCCCGTTCGCGTCCAGGTTCCAGCCGATGCGGTAGTACCCGTGGTTGTCGCCTCCGGGATTGTCGATGTGGAATACGATGAGGTCGGGCCGGCCGTTGCCGCTGATGTCCGCGATGGCGATGCCGGCGCCCTGGTCCTCGGCACCGAACCAGCCGGGGACGGCCTTGACGTTGCTCCAGGAGGGGTGCATCTGAGGGCTCCGCGTGGAAGGGGAGAGGGCCCGCGGGGAGGCGGGTGCGGTGCGTGGGCTCGCTGGCACCCTTCAGGCCGCGGCGGCGATACGGATGCGGAACTCTCGTAAGCCTGTCCAGCATAAACGGATCCCTTGTCCGGACCGGTGTGGGTCCAGGGGGAAAGCCCCTTCGGGGTTGTAGATGGAATGTCCCACTTGAGGCGGGATTGTCCCGCTTCGTCGGCGGGACCGGCGGTCCGCTCACCGCAGCGGCGAATCCAGCAGGAGGAGCACGACCAGCCCTCCCAGCCCCGCCGCCACCCCCACCGCTCCCCCCCGCAGCACCGCCCCCCGCCGCCGCTCCCGCACCCGCTCGGCGTACTCGGCCCGGAATGCCTGCCAGTACGGCCGCTCGCGCTCGCGGATCCGCCACTCCAGCTCCGGGGGAAGCCGGACCTCTCCGCCGCCCCCCTGGGACGCGGCCGCGGTAGCGGTGGCGAGCCCGCCCACCGCCAGCGTCCCCGCCTTCGACCTGTCGTCGGTGCCCAGCGCGAGGGGGGTGAAGAAGCCGGTGAGCGCCCCTCCGACGAAGCCGGCGACCATGTACCCGCCCACGCCTCTCCGGTCCGCGGCTGCCCGCCCGTCCCTCCGGCCCGCCGCGCCGAGCGTGTCGGCGCCCGGAATCTCCTGCGCGGCGGCCGGTGCGGCGGCGAGGAGGAAGACGAGGCCGAGGAGGAACAGGCGCATGGGAGTCCATGGTCGCGGGTCGCGGTCCGGGCGCCGTCGGCGTGGTGCCGTCGAATCCGCCGGAAGGTCCGAATCTGCGCGCGCCGCACAGCCACAGGCAAGCGCGCCCACGGCGTCGGAATTGCATCAGCCTCGCGGGCTCTCAGCCCGCGGGACGGATCCGGAGAACGGGAGGAAGACCGATGCAGCTCGGGATGGTGGGACTGGGGAAGATGGGCGGGAACATGGCGACGCGCCTGGTCCGTGGCGGGCACCGGGTGGTGGCGTTCGACCTGGACCCCGGGCTGACGCGCCGCGTGGGGTCGCAGGAGGGGGCGCAAGGGGTCGGCTCGCTCCCGGAGATGGTGGGCGCGCTGGAGGCGCCGCGGGTGGTGTGGGTGATGGTCCCCGCGGGCGCCCCCACCGAGCAGACCCTCCGCAGCCTGGCCACAGAGATGTCCTCCGGGGACATCCTGATCGACGGCGGCAACTCCAACTTCCACGACACCAGGCGCCGCGCCGCGGAGCTGGCGGAGCAGGGGATCCGCTTCGTGGACGCGGGGACCAGCGGCGGGGTGTGGGGGCTGGAGAACGGGTACTGCCTGATGGTGGGCGGGCCGGACGAGGCGGTGCGGCACTGCGAGCCCCTCTTCCGCACCCTGGCCCCCCCCGACGGGTACGCGCACGTCGGACCCAGCGGGGCGGGGCACTTCACCAAGATGGTCCACAACGGGATCGAGTACGGGCTCCTCCAGGCGTACGCG
Organism: Longimicrobiaceae bacterium; assembly: GCA_036260145.1. Classification (GTDB taxonomy): domain Bacteria; phylum Gemmatimonadota; class Gemmatimonadetes; order Longimicrobiales; family Longimicrobiaceae; genus JAFAYN01. The sequence continues at coordinate 3,962 of DATAAL010000196.1, forward strand.
GAGGGGTTCGAGATCCTGCACGCCTCCGAGTTCGGGCTGGACCTGCACCGGATCGCCGCGCTCTGGAACCACGGGAGCGTGGTCCGCTCCTGGCTTCTGGAGCTGCTGGAGCGCGCCTACGCGCAGGAGGGGCAGGAGCTGGAGCGGATCCGAGGCTGGGTGGCCGACTCGGGGGAGGGGCGCTGGACGGTGGAGACCGCGCTGGACCTGGACGTTCCCGCCCCGGTCATCACCCTCTCGCTGCTGGCCCGCTTCCGCTCGCGCCAGGAGGAGTCGTACGGCGCGCAGGTGATCGCCGCCCTCCGCAACCAGTTCGGCGGGCACGCGGTGAAGAGTGCCGGGCCCGAAGACCCCGTCCCCGGCTGAACCGCTCCCGATGACCACCCGCACCGGCAGCGGAGCGGTGCCGGCCGGCGCCCCGGCGGAGACCCCGCTCCGCAGGACGCTCTCGGCCCCCCGCGTCCCCGAGCCGCTCACCCTGGTGATCTTCGGCGGCACCGGCGACCTGGCCCGGCGCAAGCTGATCCCCGCCGTCTTCCGGCTCTGGCAGCAGGGGCTCCTCCCCCCGGGGTTCGCGGTGGTGGGTGTGGCACGCGAGGCGATCACCGACGAGGTGTACCGGGAGCGGATGCGCGAAGCGCTCGCGGAGTTCGCCACCGCGCCCGCGCCCGGCGAGTGGGACGAGTTCGGACGGCGACTCTTCTTCGGGAGCCACGTCTTCGACGACGCCGAGGGGTTCCAGCGCCTGGGGACGCAGCTCCAGGGGATCGAGGGGGAGCTGGGGATCCGCGGCAACCGCCTCTTCTACCTGGCGGTCCCGCCCGGGGTGGTGGAGAACGTCGTCGGCGACCTGGGACGCGCGGGGCTGGTGTGCCCGGCGGACTGCCCCTGCTGGACCCGGATCGTCGTGGAGAAGCCCTTCGGGCGCGACCTGGAGTCCGCGCGGGCGCTCAACGCGGCACTGCTCCGCGTCTACGACGAGCGGCAGCTCTTCCGGATCGACCACTACCTGGGGAAGGAGACGCTCCAGAACCTGATGGTCTTCCGCTTCGGGAACGCGGTGTGGGAGCCGCTCTGGAACCGGAGCCACGTGGACCACGTGCAGATCACCGTGTCCGAGGAGGTGGGGGTGGAGCAGCGGGCCGACTACTACGAGACCTCCGGCGCGCTCCGCGACATGGTGCAGAGCCACCTCCTGCAGATCCTTACCCTGGTGGCCATGGAGCCCCCGGCCTCGTACGACGCCGACTCCATCCGCAACGAGAAGGTGAAGGTGCTGCGCGCCGTCCGCCCGGTCCGCGGCGAGGACGTGGGCCACGAGACCGTCCGCGGCCAGTACACGGCGGGCGCGGCGGGGACGGAGCCGCTGCGCGGCTACACCGACGAGGACGGGGTGGCGCCGGGGTCGCGGACCGAGACCTTCGCCGCCCTGCGCCTGTGGGTGGACGACTGGCGGTGGGCCGGCGTCCCCTTCTACCTGCGCACGGGGAAGCGGCTCCCGGCCAAGGCTACCGAGGTGGTGGTGCGCTTCCGCCCCGCCCCGCACCCGGTGATGGACCTGGTGGAGAACGATCCCCCCGCGCCCAATGCGCTGGTGCTCCGCATCCAGCCCCGGGAGGGGATCTCGCTCCTCTTCGAGGCCAAGGTCCCGGGGCTGCGGGGGCGCCTGAAGCCGGTGAGCATGGACTTCGACTACCGCACCGCCTTCCCCAGAGCGGAGTCTCCCGAGGCGTACCAGCGCCTCCTCCTGGACGCCATGCTGGGCGATGCCACCCTCTTCGCCCGGCGCGACGAGGTGGAGGCGGCGTGGACGCTGGTGACCCCCATCCTGGAGGAGTGGGAGCGCGCCGGCGCCCCGGAGCCGTACCCCGCCGGGAGCTGGGGTCCGGAGGGCGCGGACCGGCTCCTGCGCGCGGACGGAAGGGAGTGGTGGCGGCCATAGGGGAGGTGATGGAGGGGGAGCGGGAGATCCGGATCCCGGGCCGGGGGCGCGTGCGGGTGTATCCCGACGCGGCCGCCGCAGCGCGGGCGGGGGCGGAGCGCTTCGCGGAGGCGGCGCGGGCGGCGGTGGAGGCGCGGGGTGTGTTCCGGGCGGCGCTCGCCGGGGGGAGCAC
>DATAAL010000197.1:0-7697 GCA_036260145.1 Longimicrobiaceae bacterium
CGTGATGCCCGGCATCGTGGATACCCACGTCCACGTCAACGAGCCGGGGCGGACGGAATGGGAGGGGTTCGAGACGGCCACCCGGGCGGCGGCGGCCGGGGGGATCACCACCCTGGTCGACATGCCGCTCAACAGCGTCCCCGCCACCACCACGATGGAGGGGCTCCGCGCCAAGCAGGCGGAGGCGGAGGGGCGATGCCGGGTGGACGTGGGGTTCTGGGGCGGGGTGGTGCCGGGGAACACGGCAGCGCTGCGCCCGCTGTGGGAGGCGGGGACCCTGGGCTTCAAGTGCTTCCTGGTCCCCTCCGGGGTGGACGAGTTCCCGCACGTCGGGGAGGCAGATCTCCGGGTGGCGATGCCGGTCCTGGCGGAGCTGGGCGCTCCCCTGCTGGTGCACGCCGAGCTGCCGGAGCCGCTGGAGCGCGCCGCCGCGGAGACGGCGACGCTCCCCCCCCGCCGCTACGACTCCTATCTCCGCTCCCGCCCCCCGGAGGCCGAGACGGAGGCGGTCCGGCTCCTGGTCCGGCTCTGCCGCCGGTTCGGGACCCGGGTGCACGTGGTGCACGTGGCCGCCGCCGAGGCGCTCCCCCTGCTGCGCCAGGCCCGGGAGGAGGGGCTCCCCCTGACCGCCGAGACCTGCCCGCACTACCTGCACTTCGCCGCGGAGGAGGTCCCGGAGGGCGCCACGGAGTGGAAGTGCGCCCCCCCGATCCGTGGGCGGGCCGACCGGGAGGCGCTGTGGGCGGCGCTGGGGGAGGGGACGCTGGAGCTGGTGGCCTCGGACCACTCCCCCTGCCCTCCGGCCCTGAAGCTCCGCGACTCCGGCGACTTCTTCCGGGCGTGGGGCGGGATCGCCTCGCTGCAGCTCGGGCTCGCGGTCGTCTGGCACGGGGCGCGGGCGCGGGGCTATACTCCCGGGGACCTCGCCCGGTGGATGAGCGGGGCGCCGGCACGGCTCGCGGGGGTGGAGGGGCGGAAGGGGGCCATCGCCCCCGGCCGCGACGCCGACCTGGTGGTCTGGGACCTCGACGCCGAGCTCCGGGTGGACCCCCTCCGGCTGCACCACCGGCACCCGCTCACCCCCTACGCCGGCGCCCTCCTCCACGGGGTGGTGGAGGCCACCTACCTCCGCGGCGAGGAGGTGTACGGTCGCGGTGGCTTCCCCTCCGTCCCCGCCGGGCGCCTTCTTCTGCGGAGCCACGCATGACCCGGTTCGAAGAGCGGGTGGACCTGGCGTCGGAGCGCCTGGGTGGTGCCGTCCTCCTGGCCAACGACGAGTTCTTCGCTCCCAAGGAGAGCCTCCTCCGTCCCGGAGCACCGGAGTGGCGGGAGGGGGAGTACACCGAGCGCGGCAAGTGGATGGACGGGTGGGAGACCCGCCGCCGCCGCGCCCCCGGACACGACTGGTGCATCGTCCGCCTGGGGCTCCCCGGGATCGTCCACGGCGTGGTGGTGGACACCACCCACTTCCGGGGGAACTTCCCCGAGGCGTGCTCGCTGGAGGCGTGCACCCTCCCGGGGGTCCCCGACCCGGAGCGGCTGGTGGGGGCGGAGTGGAGGGAGATCCTCCCCCGCACGCCGCTGGAGGGGAACGCCCCCAACCGCTTCCCGGTGGACGCCTCCTTCCGGGCCACCCACCTGCGGCTGAACATCTTCCCGGACGGAGGGGTGGCCCGGCTGCGGGTACACGGCGAGGCGGTCCCGGAGTGGACCCGCTTCGCCCGCACAGGGGGGGAGGTGGACCTGGCGGCGCTGGAGAACGGCGGGTGGGTGGTGGCGTGCAGCGACATGTTCTTCGGGCACCGGCAGAACCTGATCCTCCCCGGGCGCTCGCTCTTCATGGGGGACGGGTGGGAGACCCGCCGCCGCCGCGGTCCCGGGCACGACTGGAGCATCGTCCGCCTGGGGGTGCCGGGCGCCCTCCACCGGGTGGAGATCGACACCGACCACTTCCGCGGGAACGCCCCGGACCGCTGCTCCCTGGAAGGGATCGTGGCAGAGGGCGCCTCCGCGGAGCTCCTGACGGACCCCGCGGCGCCCTGGCTCCCCCTCCTCCCCGAGACCCGGCTGCAGCCGCACGCCCGGCACCGCTGGGAGGACGAGCTGGAGCCGATCGGCCCCATCACCCACGCGCGGCTGCGCATCTTCCCGGACGGGGGGATCGCGCGGCTGCGGCTCTTCGGCACCCTGTCCCTCCCGTCCCGGCCGTGAGCGGGCTGGCGCGCCTGAACGCCCTCCCCCCGGCGGAGGCCGAGGCCGAGCTGCGGACGTGCTGCGGGTCGCGGGAGTGGGCCCGGCAGGTGGCGGCCCGGCGCCCCTTCCGCGACGAGGCCGAGCTGCTGGAAGCGGCGGACGCCGTCTGGTGGGGGCTGGGGCGGGAGGACTGGCTGGAGGCGTTCCGGAGCCACCCCCGCATCGGAGAGCGCGGGGCGGAGGCGCCGCGCTCCGAGCGGGAGCGGCGCTGGTCGGAGGGGGAGCAGGCGGGGGTGGGGGACGCGGAGGCAGCGGTGCGGCGGGGGCTGACGGAGGGGAACCGCGCCTACGAGGCGCGCTTCGGCCACCTCTACATCGTCTGCGCCACGGGGAAGAGCGGAGCGGAGATGCTGGAGCTCCTCCGCCGGCGGCTCGCCCACGACCCCGGGACCGAGCTGCGGGTGGCGGCCGAGGAGCAGCGCAGGATCACCCGCCTGCGGCTGGCGAAGCTGCTGGCGTCCGACCCGGAGACCGTCTCATGAGCGCGATCACCACCCACGTCCTGGATACCGCGCGGGGGAGGCCGGCGGCGGGGGTTGCCGTCTTCCTGGAGCGGGTCGAGCCCGCCACGGGGCGGAGCGTGCTGGCCCGCGGGGTCACCGACGCGGACGGACGCCTGCGCGACCTGCTCCCCCCGGATGCGCCGCTGGAGCAGGGCGCCTACCGGCTGGTCTTTGACACCGGGGCGTACTTCCGGACGCAGGGGGTCGAGGGCTTCTACCCGGAGGTGGTGGTGGTCTTCGAGGTGCGGAATGCCGGGGAGCACTTCCACGTCCCGCTCCTGCTGAGCCCCTACGGGTACTCCACCTACCGGGGGAGCTGAGGGGTGGACGCCGGGATCCGGGAACTGCTGGACCTGGTCCTCCGCTGGGTCCACGTGATCGCGGGGATCATGTGGATCGGCAACTCGCTGCTCTGGAACTGGATCGACCGCAACCTCCTCCCCTCACGGAGGGGGAAGGAGGGGATCGCCGGGGAGATCTGGCTGCTGCACAGCGGGGCCTTCTACCTGATGGAGAAGGACCTGACCGGGTGGGACCGGGACCGGCCGCTGCACTGGTTCAAGTGGCAGGCGTACACCACCTGGCTGACCGGCGCGGCACTGCTGGTGGTGGTCTACTACGCGGGCGGCGGGGCGCTGATGGTGGACCCCGCGGTGGCGGAGCTGTCCCCCACCCTGGCGATCGCCATCGGCGTGGGGACGCTGGTGGGGGCCTGGATCGTCTACCACTTCCTGCTGGCCCCGGTGCTGGCGCGGACGGGGCGCGGGGGCGTGCTGGTCGGGGTGGCGGGGGTGGGGGCCGTGGCGTGGGGGCTGACGCAGCTCCTCAGCGGTCGCGCGGCCTTCCTGCACGTGGGGGCGATGCTGGGTACGCTGATGGCCGGGAACGTGTTCCGGGTCATCATGCCGTCGCAGCGGCTCCTGGTGGCCGCCGTGGAGCGGGGGGAGCGGCCGGACCCGGTGCCCTCGCTGCGCGCCAAGGAGCGCTCCATCCACAACAACTACCTGACCTTCCCGGTGATCGCGCTGATGGTGAGCGCCCACTTCCCCGGGATCCACGGCCACCGCCTCAACTGGCTCCTCCTCCTGGTCCTGGTGGCGGGCGGCGCGATGGTGCGGCACCTCCTCAACGTCCGCTTCACCTTCCCCCGCTGGAAACCCGCCCTTGCCGCGACCGTCGCCGCCACCGTGGGCGCGCTCGCCCTGCTCCTGGCGCGCCCGGGGCCGGCGCGCACCGCCGGCGTCCAGGCGGGGGGAGAAGTCACCTTCGCGGACGCGCAGGCGGTGGTGCAGAAGCGCTGCACGGTCTGCCACTCCGCCAGCCCGGCGGACCGCACCTTCGGGATCGCTCCTGCGGGGGTGGCGTTCGACACCCCGGAGCAGATCCGCGCCCGGGCGGACCGGATCCTGGCGCGCGCGGTGGAGACGCGCACCATGCCCCCCGCCAACCGCACCTGGATCACCGACCAGGAGCGGGAAGTCCTGCGGCGCTGGGTCACGCAGGGGGGTAGGGGGGAGTGAGGAAAGACGCGGGTTACCCCCGCGCGGGTGGGTGAGCAAGCCGATGCCGGGCCGTATGCCTGGCGCGGGATTCGCGCAGACCGGTATGATCTCCGGGAGAACCTCCCCCCTGTCACCCCCACGGAGGTGGTGAAGATGCGCTCACGTGGTCCGGGTCTCGCCCTGCTCCTCCTGCTCGCCGCCGGATGCTCGGAGGGCCTCCCCACCCGCCCCGCCCCGGCGCGTCCGCCCGGGTCTCCCAACCTGGCGGTGGAGCCGTACGCCGGGAAGATCCGCATCGGGGTGGTCCCCTCGGCGGCGTCGGTCAAGATCGGCGCGACGGTGGGGTATGACGTGCGCGAGAAGGGCAGCAACGCTTACCTGGTCAGCGGCCTGGCCAGCGAGCAGGTGACCGTCACCTGGAGCTGGGCCGTGGCCGTGGCCACCAACAGCCGCCGCCTGCAGGTGGTCTGTACCAGCAGCACGACGGACCGCGACCAGCGGGTGCAGGCGGGCACGAACGCAGGATTTCCGTCCGCGTGGGAGTACGTCTCGACGGCCAGCTGCTGGCGCGTGTACATCGGGGAGCGGCCGCTCCCCATCGACACGGCGGCGGAGCGCGTCTACAAGCAGCAGGTGATCGACGCGGGGCTGGCGACCTCCGCCGCCCTCTGGAAGACGGTGAACACCACCGTCCACGAGCCGCGCTACGTCACCACCAAGACCACCGGAACGGCCGCCAGCTCGCGCAATCCGCCGCGCATCGTGGTGGCGTCCACCGCGCGCGTGCTCATCGCAGGCGCGCAGTACCGGGGTGTGGCGGAGGTGATGCGGAATGCCTCCGGGGCGCTCGCGGGGATCAACGAGCTGCCGATGGAGGAGTACCTGTACGGGGTGGTGCCGCGCGAGCTGGGGCCCACGCAGTACCCGGAGACGGAGGCGCAGAAGGCGCAGGCGGTGGCGGCCCGCACCTACGCGCACGCCAACCTGGGGAAGCACTGGAACAACGGCTACGACCTGACGGCCACCGTCGGCGACCAGGTGTACGGCGGCGCGGCGGCGGAGCACTCGGTGAGCACGGCAGCCGTGAACGCCACGGTCGGGATCGTGGCCACGCACAACGGCGCCATGATCAACGCGCTGTTCTACGCCACCAGCGGCGGGCACACGGCGCACAGCGAGGACGTGTTCAGCGCGGCGCTGCCCTACGCGCGCGGGGTGTGGGACGCGCCGCCGGGGCAGGAGCTGCCGTCCGTCTCGGCGCTGCTGGCGGACCTGAAGAACCCCACCTGGACGGGGGCGTACGGCGGGTTCCACAGCATGCACCGCTGGAAGTACACCTGGACCCTGGCGCAGATGAGCTGCGTGATCGGCGACTTCGCCAACCAGCCGGTGGGGCGGGTCACCGCCGTCAACGTGCTGGCGCGCTCGGCCACGGGGCGGGTGACGCAGATCGAGTACGTGACCGAGGCGGGGACGTTCACGGACAGCAAGACGGCCATCCGCTCGTCGCTGCAGTACATCAACTCCTCCGGCGTCCCCACGCTGCTCCCCAGCACGCTGTTCGTGATCGAGCGCAACACCGACGCGTCCGGCAACCTGGTCGGCTACACGGCGTACGGCGGCGGGAACGGGCACGGGGCGGGGCTGGCGCAGACGGGGGCGGTGGGGATGGCGCGGGCGGGGCACACCTACGACCAGATCCTCAAGAAGTACTACGCGGGGATCGTGCTGGAGAAGAAGACCGGGACCCGGCGCGACGGCGTGTCGCCCGTGACGAACACCCCCACGGACCCGTACGACTGCACCAGCGCGTAGGAGTGCGGGGCGTGACCCGGACCATGGAACCGCTCGCCCGGGAGGTGCGGATGTCCAGGACGTGCAGGTGGAGCCGGGAGCTGGTGGCCGTGCTCCTGGCTCCGGCGCTCGCAGCGTGCGGGGGAGGGAGCGTCCCCCTCCCGGACCTCTCCCTCTCCACGGTGGGCGACACCGCGGGGCTGGTGGAGCGCGGCGAGTACCTGGTGCGCAGCGTGTCGGTGTGCGGCCACTGCCACGCCGCCGACCCGCAGCGGGATCCCGACGGCCCGCTGAGCGGCGGCTTCGCCTTCCGCAACTGGCGCCTGGGGACGATCCGCGCCGCGAACCTGACGCCCGATTCGGCCACGGGGCTGGGCGCCTGGAGCGAGGCGGAGATCGTGCGGGCGATCCGCACCGGGGAGGACCGGGAGGGGCAGGTGCTGGCGCCGGTGATGCCGTACGAGTGGCTCCACGGGATGTCGGACCGGGACGCGCTGGCCGTCGCCCGCTACCTGAGGAGCCAGGAGCCGGTGCGGAACCCGGTGAGGAACCGGCCCAACCTGGTGTACCGGGTCGCGCGGCTCCTATTCCTGGGCCCGGAGCGGGCCCCCCCGGGGACATCCTCGCCCCGCGCCCCCACGGCGGAGTACGGCCGCTACCTGGCGGATCACGTGGGGCTGTGCGCGGACTGCCATACGCCCCGCACCGGGATCCGCTCCACCCCGGACCGGGACCGCCTCTACGCGGGCGACGCCTCGCCGCCGGGGGGCTTCCCCGCCAACCCCGCGAACCTGACGCCGGACAGCGCCACCGGGATCGGCCGCTGGAGCGAGGCGGACTTCCTGCGCACCCTGCGCACCGGGGTGAACCCGGGGGGCGACACCCTGCACCCCTTCATGCCCTGGCGGGAGTACCGCCGCATGAGCGACGACGACCTGCGGGCCCTCTACCGGTACCTGCGCACCCTCCGGCCGGTCCGCAACCGGGTGCCGGAGCGGGCGGGGAACTGAGGGGGAGCGGGCGCCGGGACGCGCCGCTTGTACTCGAGCGCTTCGGCCAGTTCCAGAAGCGAGAGCCTCTGCTGTGCCAGCTTCTTCTCTGCCGTCATGCCCGCCTCCGCGATGGAGGGTCAGGAACACGTTAGTGCTCGCTCACCTGTCACGGAAGGAGCTTGAGAGTACACCCCTGTCCAGAGGTGTACTCTCAGCTCAGTTCGTCCCGGACCCGGAGGATGCCGTCCGCCTCTCGGCTCCCTGCCGGGTCCAGCGCCGGTACCAGTCCATCATGTAGAGCTGCGTCCGCATCCAGTTGGACGGCTTGGACGAGGTCCCGTGGTACTCCCCCTCGAAGCGCAGGAGCTCCGCCGGCACCCCTCTCATCTTGAGCGCCGCGAAGTACTCCTCCGTCTGCGCCATCGGGGTGCGCAGGTCCAGCACGCCGGTCATCAGCAGCACCGGGGTCCTGACGTTGCCGACGTACATCAGCGGCGACTGCCGGAGCCACGCGGAGGGGTCCTCCCAGAAGGGCTTGTCGAAGAAGTTGAAGGTGAAGAGCGGGACGTCGGTGTGCCCCGCCATGCTCAGCCAGTTCACCACCGGGCAGCGCACCGCCGCCGCGGCGAAGCGGTCCGTGTGCCCGATCACCC
>DATAAL010000198.1:0-2779 GCA_036260145.1 Longimicrobiaceae bacterium
TGGTGATCGGCACGCCCACGGCCAACCGGGGGCGCAGGGAGATCGAGGGGCTGATCGGCTTCTTCGTCAACACCCTGGCGCTGCGCCTGGAGCTCTCGGGAGAGCCGAGCGTGGGGGAGCTGCTGGAGCGGGTGCGGGAGCGGGCGCTCTCTGCGCAGCAGAACCAGGACATCCCCTTCGAGCAGGTGGTGGAGGGGGTGCAGCCGGTGCGCAGCCTGGCGCACGGCCCGCTCTTCCAGGTGATGTTCGCCTGGCAGAGCGCACCGGGAGACGAGCCGGAGCTGTCTGGCCTCGCGCTGGCAGGAGTGGGCAGGGGTGCGCAGCAGGCGAGCGCGAAGTACGACCTGTCGCTCGGGCTGGGGGAGTCGGGGGGGCGGATCGTGGGGGGGGTGCAGTACGCGACCGCGCTGTACGAGCGGGGGACGGTGGAGCGCCAGGTGGGCTACCTGCGGCGGGTGCTTGACGCGATGGCAACCGGGCCGGAGCGGGGATTTGCCGGGCTGGAGATGCTGCCGGAGGCGGAGCGGCGCCAGGTGCTGGAGGAGTGGAACGCCACCGCGGCGGCGTACCCGGCCGACCGGTGTATCCACGAGCTCATCGAGGCGCAGGCCAGGCGGACTCCGGACGCGGTGGCCCTGGTCTTTGGGGAACGGCGGCTGACGTACAACGAGCTGAACACCCGGGCGAACCGGCTGGCGCACCACCTTCGGGCACTGGGCGTCGGGCCGGACGCACCGGTGGGGATCTGCGTGGAGCGCAGCGCGGAGATCATCGTAGCCCTGCTCGCAGTGCTCAAGGCGGGCGGGGCATACGTGCCGCTGGACCCCGAGTACCCGCCGGAGCGCCTGACGTACATGCTCCGGGACAGCGCCCCCGTCGTGATGCTGACCCGGGGCCCGCTGGTTGAGCGGCTCGGGCCGCTGGAGGTACCGGTGCTGGACCTGGAGGGGGATGCCGCGGCATGGGCTCACCGGCCGGAGAGCGATCCGGCTCGTGGGGAGCTGAGTCCGGAGCACCTGGCGTACATGATCTACACCTCCGGGTCGACAGGGACCCCCAAGGGTGTGCTGGTACCGCACCGCGGCCTGCTCAACATGGTCGAGATGCAGCGGAGCTGCTTCGGGCTGCGGACGGACGAGCGCGTGCTGCAGATCGCCTCCTTCGGCTTCGACGCCGCGTTCTGGGACGTCATGGCGGCGCTCACTAACGGAGGGACGCTCTGTATGCCGATGGGCGACGCAGCGCTCCCTGGGCCGGAGCTGCTGCGCTTCATGCGCGAGCACCGCGTCACCTTCGCCACGCTGCAGCCCACGACCCTGGCGGTGCTGTCTCCGGAGGGGCTCCCGGAGCTACGGACCCTGGTTGCCACCGGTGATGCATGCACCGCGGATGTGGTGGCGCGCTGGGCGCCGGGGCGGCGCTTCTTCAACGGCTACGGTCCCACCGAAACCACCATCGGTGCGACGGTGGGCGAGTGCTTCGCCGGTGGAGGAAAGCCCTGCATCGGGAGGCCACTCCCCAACCTGAGGGTGTACGTGTTCGACCCCCGCGGCAACCCGGTCCCCACCGGCGCCGCCGGGGAGCTGCACGTGGGCGGGGTGGGGGTGGTGCGGGGATACCTGGGGCGGCCGGAGCTGACGGCGGAGCGGTTCGTCCCGGACCCGTTCTCGGGTGAGGTGGGGGCGCGGCTGTACCGTACGGGCGACCGGGGGCGATGGTTGGCCTCGGGGGAGCTGGAGTTCCTGGGCCGGGTGGACGCGCAGGTGAAGCTACGCGGCTATCGGGTCGAGCCAGGAGAGGTAGAGCGGGTGCTGGCGGCGCACGCCGATGTGCGGGAGGCAGCGGTCATCGTGCGCGAGGACGCACCTGGACAGAAGCGGCTGGTGGCGTACTGGGTGGGACCGGAGAAGGTGGACGTGGACCACCTGCGCACCCACCTGCGGGAGCGGCTGCCGGAGTACATGGTGCCGGCGGCGTACGTGCGCCTGGAAGAGATGCCGCTGACGCCCAACGGCAAGCTGGACCGCAGGGCGCTGCCGGCCCCGGAGGGGGAGGCGTATACGCGGCGGGGCTACGAGGCGCCGGTGGGGGAGGTGGAGGCGGCGCTGGCGGCGATCTGGGCGGAGATGCTGCGGGTGGAGCATGTCGGCCGGTGGGACCACTTCTTCGAGCTGGGCGGCCACTCGCTCCTGGCGGTCCAGGTAGTCTCACGTCTCAGGCAGATGCTCGGCGTGGAAGTCCCGTTGGGGGAGGTCTTCCGTCTGCCTGTGCTGGCTGAGTACGCGCGCGCCGTGGCGGCGGCGGCCCAGGCGGATCTGCCGCCGGTCGAGCCGGTGGACCGCACGGCGCCGCTGCCGCTGTCCTTCGCCCAGCAGCGGCTCTGGTTCCTGGAGCAGCTGGGCGGGGTGGGCAGCGCGTACCACATCCCCGCGCGCTTGCGCCTGCGGGGGGAGCTGGACCGGGGAGCGCTGCGGCGGGCGCTGGAGCGGATCGTGGCGCGCCACGAGGCGCTGCGCACGACCTTCCCCCTGGTGGAGGGCGAGCCGGTGCAGCGTGTCACCCCGGCGGGGGAGAGCTGCTTCCACCTGACGGAGCACGACCTGAGCGGGGAGGCGGAGGCCGAAGCGGCGCTGCATTGCCGGATGGCGGAGGAGTGGAGCACGCCGTTCGACCTGGAGCGGGGGCCGCTGATCCGGGGGTGCCTGATTCGCCTGGGGGAGGGCGAGCACGTGCTGCAGGTGACGATGCACCACATCGTCTCCGACGGCTGGAGCATGGG
>DATAAL010000199.1:0-4846 GCA_036260145.1 Longimicrobiaceae bacterium
ACTGCGAGAGGGTCAGCCCCGTCATCGTGCGGAAGACGGCCGGGTGCTTGGACAGGTGCTCGAATCGCAGAATCATCGCTCTCGCTCCAGCAGGCGTTCACACCCGCCCCATGCAAGAATCGGTGTTCTGAATCTTACCTACTGACTACCGCTTCCTGTCGCCCTTGCTGGCACGCGTTGTCACCGACATTTGCTTGAAGCACGGGCAAACGCGGATCGACATTGGTGAAGTCCTGCCGCTGGACGCACCGAGTGATTTCAGAGACGAGCGTCGCGCGATACGGATCCTGGAAGCAGCCCGTTCCGTATGGGGTGGATTCCAGCTGCTGTTCGTACATGCTGACGGGCTGAACGATCCAGAGCGAGTACGGGAGGAACAGGTGCTGCCAGGCTTGATGGAGGTACGACAGGCACTCGGAAACGGCAAGTTCGCCGGAATCGGAATTGTGCCGGTCAGGGAAACGGAGGCCTGGACGCTCTGCGATGGTGACGCATTACGAGCAGCCTTCAGGACGACACTGCTGGACGAGGAGATGGAGCTTCCTCCTCGACCACGCGACGTAGAACGGATCCCGGATCCAAAACGGAAGCTGAACGAGACATACTGGCGTATTCTCGGCGGGTCCAGTAGGGCTCGCGGACGTACTGCCGCACCGTTCCTTGCGCTGATCGGCGAGACTATCAACATTGAAAAGCTTGCGGAAGTGCCTTCGTTTGGGCAGTTCAGGTCCGATGTGGAAGCTGCTCTGAAGGCGGTTTCGGTGATCCGCTGATCCACAACTTTAGCCTATCCAGACGCGTCTCTACTTGTCGTGGGCACTCTCGCCCCTGATCTCCTGAAGCGCGTCCTCCGGGATCCACCCCCGCGACGCCGCGTGCTCCGCCGCCGCGACCGTGTCGTCGGTGAGCAGCAACGTGCTCCCGGCCCGCTCCACCTCGCCCGCGAGCGCTCGGATCGCGTCGGCGCGGCCTGGTGTGCGTGACACGCTGCGGATGTAGACGGCCAGGATGCGCTCCGGGTGGTCGTGCACCACGCGGTGATAGATCTCCGGGTCCTCCTGCCCGCTGTCGCCCAGGAGGATGAAGGGGAGATCCGGGAAGGTGTCCGTGATCCGGCGAATGGAGGCGAGCTTGTGGGGCCCATGGCCGGCGGGGAACAGCTCGTCGTCCGTGATCCCCCAGTCCCGCAGCATCAGCGGTCCCAGGGGGATCTTCTGGATGGTCAGGAACTCCGTGAGCAGGTCGTGCAGGTTCCAGGGGGAGCTGGAGACGTAGAAGACGGGGTTGAAGTCCGCGCGGCCGGCACCGTGCTGGAGGGCGCGGTAGAAGGCGGCGACGCCCGGGAAGGGGATGCGGGTGCGGGCATTGCCCAGCAACACCGTCCTCGCCATGCGGAGGGGGGTGGTGGCCCCGGTATGGACCACTGTGTCGTCGATGTCGCTGATCACCCCGAAGCGGCTCCCCGGAGGGGGCACCACCACCAGCCCCGTAGCGCGCACCGGGGCCCCGTCACGTCCCGTGCGCCCGGGAAGCTCCAGCTCCACCTCCTGCCACAGTTGCCCGGCCGCGACTCCCGCGGGGTGCTCCAGCCAGAGCTCGAAGTATCCCTCCTCGTCGGTGACGGTCTCCCACTCCCGGCCGCCGAACCGCGCCACCACCCGCGCCCCGGGGATCTCGTCGCTCTCGAAGCGCTGGATCATGCTGGCCAGGTTCACCAGGGCGTGGTCCCGCTCCCCGGCCGCGGGGGCGACCGCTCCGCGGAGCACCCGCCCCTTGAGGTACATCCGCTCCGGGGTGCCGAAGCCCCGGTAGGGGTCGATCCGCACGTCGTCGCGGTCCGCGGGGAAGGCCTCCCGGGCGCGCTCGCGGGCGCGGTCGATGTGCTTTTCCAGCCGGGCGGCCACCTCGCCGAGGGTGCGTCGCCAGCGCTCCATGAGGCTCCTCCGTCAGGGGTTCTCCAGCAAGATACGCCGGGGGACAGCGCGCCGCGACGGGTCCGCCGCGCCCGGCGGGGCCTGGCACCGGGGATGCGGCGCCTATATTGTGGGAGCTTCCCGCCCCGTCCCCTTCTTCCCCGTCGTACGCAACGCACCCATGAACGGTGTCGACGCCGCTCCGGCCCAGGGCCGCGGGCTCCTCTGGAAGCTGGGCCTCCACCGCCGCGAACTGCGCGCCTGGGCCATGTACGACTGGGCCCAGTCGGCCATGATCAACACGATCATGACCGCGGTCTTCCCCATCTACTACCTCCGCGTGGCGGGCGCCAACCTCCCGGAGAGCACCGCCTCGCAGTGGCTGGCCACCTCCAACAGCGTCGCGCTGGTCTTCGTGGCGCTGCTCTCCCCCATCCTGGGCACCATCGCCGACTACACGGCAGTGAAGAAGCGGCTGATGGGCGTGTTCATGTGCGTGGGGGCGACGGCGTGCGGGCTGATGTTCTTCGTGCAGCGAGGCGACATCACGCTGGCGTCGACGCTGTTCGTGATCGCGCTGATGGGCGCCACCGCCAGCTTCGTGTTCTACGAGGCGCTCCTCCCGCACGTCGCCCGGCCGGACGAGATGGATCGGGTGTCCACGGCGGGGTACGCGCTCGGGTACCTGGGCGGTGGGGTGCTGCTGGCGCTCAACCTCCTCTGGATCCAGAAGCCGGAGTGGTTCGGCCTCCCCTCGGGCCCGGGGCTCACGCCCGAGCAGGCCACCCTCCCGGTGCGGCTCTCCTTCCTGTCGGTGGCGGTGTGGTGGCTGCTCTTCTCCGTGTTCACCTTCCGGGGCGTCCCCGAGCCCCCGGTGACGCTGGAGCCGGACGAGCGCCCCCGCCAGAACCCGGTGACGGTGGCCTTCACCCGGCTGCGGGAGACGCTCGGGAGCCTGCGCGGATACCGGCAGGCGTTCCTGATGCTGGGAGCGTTCCTGATCTACAACGACGGGATCCAGACCATCATCAAGATGGCCACGGCGTACGGGACCGAGCTGGGGATCGACCAGGGGTCGCTGATCGCGGCCATCATGATCGTGCAGTTCGTGGGAATCCCCTTCTCCTTCCTCTTCGGGATGCTGGCCGGGCGGATCGGTACCAAGCGCTCCATCTTCGTCGGGCTGGTGGCGTACACCGTCATCAGCATCCTCGGCTACTTCATGCGGACGGCCACGCACTTCTACATCCTGGCGGTGCTGGTGGGGATGGTGCAGGGAGGGACGCAGGCGCTCAGCCGCTCGCTCTTCGCCAGCATGATCCCGCGCTACCAGTCCGGGGAGTTCTTCGGGCTGTTCAGCGTTTTCGAGAAGTTCGCGGGGATCTTCGGGCCGCTGCTGTTCGCGCTCACCATCCAGCTCACGGGAGAGAGCCGGAACGCGATCCTGTCGGTGATCGCGTTCTTCGCCGTCGGCGGGGTGATGCTGTACTTCGTGGACGTGGAGGAGGGGCAGAGGGCGGCGCGCGCGGCGGAGGCGGCGGCGCGGCCGGTGGATGATGCGCCGCGGTCGTCGCCCACCGGGGGCTGACGGTGTTCCAGGCTACATCTGCGCTCTCCCGGGTGGTGCACCATTCTGGTGCAGTGGTCGTCGCCATCCTGGTGTGACGGTGGATGGCGAGACCACCCGCACAAACCGCTAAGTCCTGTTTTTGTCGACACTTGACCGGACCGGCACGATCGCCGGGGCTCGGGCACGTCCCGTGCTAACTGCGGCGGAGCGCAGGCATTCCCTCCCTTACCCTTCCCCACACGCCGGAGGTCAGCATGGGCCGCAGGAGCATCACACGTCGTGTACTGCTGTCGGGAATCGTGGTCTTCGCGGCCGCGTGCCAGGACACCCCGGGCGTCGTCGCGCCCGAATCGGCCGATCAGAACCGTAGCGCGCAGGGGCACTCGCATCGGGAGCTCGCCGGCTGGTTCGAGCGGGCCTCGCCCGAGGTGCTCGCGATCGCCGGGACCGTCTTCGCGGATCACGACGAGGCCAACAACCGGCTCCTCTTCGGCGTGGAGCACGCCGGCGTGGCGACCGGGGTCCGGAATGCCCTGGCGGGGCTCGGCATCCCGACCAGCGCGTACGAGGTGAAGGTGGTGCCGGCGATCCGCAACATGGTCACGCTCCGCGACATCTTCCGCCCCACGCAGGCCGGGACCCAGATCCACTTCACCCAGTACGTCTGCACGATGGGCTTCAACGTGGATCACGCGGGCGGCCGCTCGTTCATCACCAACTCCCACTGCACGGCCAGGCAGGGTGGCGTCGAGTCCACGGAGTACTATCAGCCCGTCTCGAGCATCGATCCGACGGTCATCGCGGTGGAGGTCGCCGATCCGGCGTACGGCAGCATCGCGGGGTGCCCGAAGGGGCGCAAGTGCCGCTACAGCGACGCCTCGCGGGCGCTGTACAGCAGCTCCATCCTGTCGAACCGGGGGATCATCGCGCAGACCGACGGGATCAACAACAACAGCCTGAACGTGGCCGGCACCTTCACCATCACCGCCCAGGACGCCCAGACCACCAACTTCGCCATCGGCACGGTGGTCAACAAGATCGGGCGCACCACGGGGTGGTCGCGGGGGAACATCACCAACACCTGCGTGAACACCAACGTCTCCGGGACCAACATCACGCAGCTCTGCCAGACCTTCGTCTCCGCGGCGGTCGCCGGTGGTGACAGCGGCTCGCCGGTGTTCGTGGACACGGGCTCCAATACCGCCAGGCTCGTGGGCATCCTCTGGGGCGGCAGCTCCGACAACCAGACCTTCGTCTTCAGCCCGCTGAACAACATCGTGCGGGAGCTCGGCAGCGTGAACGCGGTCTTCTAGCCGTACCTCCTTCGGAAGCTCCACGCGACGGGGCGTCGCGGGCCCGGCTC
>DATAAL010000200.1:0-2743 GCA_036260145.1 Longimicrobiaceae bacterium
GGTCCTCCTCCTGGACCGGGCGGAGTTCCCCCGGCGGAAGCCGTGCGGGGAGTGCGTCAACCCGGCGGGGGTGGAGGCGCTCCGCTCACTGGGGGTCCTTGCCGCGGTGGAGGCCGAGGGACCGGCGCGGCTGGAGGGGTGGCGGATCCGGGTAGGGGAAGGGCCAGGGTTCGAGGGTGCCTTCCCGCCCGGCCGTATCGGACTGGGGATCCCGCGCGAGACGCTGGACCGGATCCTCCTGGAGCACGCCCATGCCTGCGGGGCAGAGGTGCGTACCGGGGAGTGCGTGCGCGACCTGCTGCGAGACGGAGCCCGGGCCGCCGGCGTGGTGGTGGACGGCGCGGAGGGAGACCGCGAGGTCCGCGCCCGGATCGTGGTGGGCGCGGACGGGATCCGCTCCGTGGTGCTGCGGCGCCTGGGCCTGCTCCGGCGTCCCCCGCGGCTGCGCAAGGTGGCGCTGACGGCGCACCTGCGGGGGGTGGAAGGGCTCGGGACCCGTGGGGAGCTGCGGGTGCGGGGCGACGGGTGCTTCGGAGTGGCCGGGGTGGGGGAGGGGATCTGCAACGCCACCGTGGTCATCGCGGGTGGGAGAGCACGGCACGTGGGAGGGGACGCGGCGGGGTTCTTCGACCGCGCCGTTCGCGAGTACGGTCTCCGGGGGGTGGAGCGGACGGAGGACGTGCTGGCGACCGGCCCCTTCGACTGGCCGGTGCGGAGCGCCGTCGCCCCGGGGGCGCTCCTGGTGGGGGACGCCGCCGGGTACTACGATCCCTTCACCGGGGAGGGGATCTTCCGCGCCCTGCGGGGGGCGGAGCTCGCCGCGGAGACGATCCATTCCGCCCTCGTGCGGGGGGACACTTCCGCCGCCGCGCTCGCTCCCTACGAACGGGCAAGGCGGCGGGCGTTCGCGCCCGGGGAGCGCCTGCAGAGGGTGATCGAGGGGTTCGTTTCGCGCCCCCGGGCGCTGGCGGTGGTCGCCCGAAGGCTGCACCGCCGCCGCGACCTGGCCGACGCCCTGATCCGTGTGACCGGTGACCTGGAGCCGGTCCGGTCCTTGCTGCACCCCTCGCTCCTTCTCCGGCTGGTGTGGTGACCGGCCGGTGCCGATACTCCACCCTGTACCTGGATCCGTGAGAGCAGAAGCCATCGGGGAAGGGATGTACGACGTGACCTGGCCCCTACGGGTGGGGATCCCCGTCTGGCCGGGCGATACGCCCTGCTCCCTCCTCTGGACCATGCTCCGCTCCGAGGGCGCCTCGGTGAACGTCGCCGAGCTGCGGATGAGCGCGCACACCGGGACGCACGCCGACGGTCCCTTCCACGTGGACGACGAAGGGATCCGGATCGGCGCGGCACCGCTGGATGCGTATCTCGGTCCGGCGACGGTGGTGGACGTGACGGAGCGGGGGCGGATCGACACCGGGGTGGTGGAGGAGATCCTGCGGACAGGGCCCGCCGAGCGCGTCCTCTTCCGCACCGGGTGCTGGACCGACCCCGACGTGTTCCCCACCCGCTTTCCGGCCCCGGAGCCGGAGGCGGCACGGGCCCTGGTCCGCGCGGGGGTGCGGCTGGTGGGGACGGACGCCCCCTCCGTGGACCCCTTCGACTCCCGGGAGCTGGAGACGCACCGGGTGCTGGGGGCGGGGGGGGTCGCCATCCTGGAGAACCTGCTCCTGGCCGGGGTCCCCGAGGATCGGTACGAGCTGATCGCCCTTCCCCTCCGCCTGGTGGATGCCGATGCGTCTCCGGTGCGGGCCGTGCTGCGGCGGCTGTGACGGACCCCGCCGGGCTCCGGGTCCTGCTCGCCCCGAACCCGTCCCCGATGACGCTGGACGGGACCCGCACCTACCTGGTGGGGCGCGCCCGCCCGGTGGTGATCGACCCCGGTCCCGCCCTGGACGAGCACCTGGGCGCGATCCTGGAGGCGCTCGGCGGAGTGCGGCCGGAGGCGATCCTGCTGACCCACTCCCACGCGGACCACTCCGGTGCCGCCCCCGCCCTGGCGAAGCGGAGCGGGGCTCCGGTCCTCATGGCACGGGGGGCGCTCCGGCCGCGGATCCCCTCGGCTGCCGTGGACCGATGGATTGACGAGGGGGATCAGGTGGAGACGGATGCCGGGACGTTGCAGGCCATCGCCACGCCCGGGCACGCACCCGAGCATCTATCGTTCTTTTGGGGACAGGGAAGAGCACTTTTCGTGGGCGATCATCTGATGGGGGAGGGCGACACCACCCTGGTCGCCCCGCCGGAGGGGGACCTGGCGATGTATCTGGAGTCACTGGAGCGCGTCCGGAGGGTGGACGCGGGCGTCCTGTATCCCGCCCACGGCCCGCCGATCCGCGATCCGGAGGCGGCGGTGGAGCGTTACCTGGAGCACCGGCTCGCGCGTATCGACCAGGTGCGCGGCACGCTCCGCGAG
This sequence comes from Longimicrobiaceae bacterium, assembly GCA_036260145.1. Lineage (GTDB taxonomy): Bacteria > Gemmatimonadota > Gemmatimonadetes > Longimicrobiales > Longimicrobiaceae > JAFAYN01. The sequence goes on from DATAAL010000200.1 coordinate 2,420, forward strand.
GGGGGGGCCGCCACTCCCGCCGCGCTGGTGCGGCGGGTGTACGGGCCCGGTCTCCACCCCGGCCTGGCCTCCGCAGCGGAGGGCTCCCTGCGCGCCATCCTGGCCTACCTGGAGCGGCGCGGCGAGGTACGGCGGAAGCTCCTGGGGCGCTACGCGATCGACGGCTGACCATCACCCCTTTCGACGGCTCGCATGACCGATCTCGATGCGGCGCTGGACCGGATCCGACCCGAGGTGATCGATGCCCATCTCCGCTTCCTCGCCCACCCTTTCCTGGAAGGGCGCGCCCCGGGGACGCGGGGCGGGGAGCTGGCCGCGGAGTAC
>DATAAL010000201.1:0-7480 GCA_036260145.1 Longimicrobiaceae bacterium
CGCGAGCCGGAACGCCTCCCCCGTCGGCATGGCGACGCCGGGGTGCGCGATCAGCACCGGCCGGGTCGGGAGAGGCGGGAGCGCAAGGAGCCGCTCCCCTCGCCCCCACCCCAGGGCGAGCGTGGAGCCGCAGAGGAAGAAGGGAACGTCGCTCCCCAGCCCGATCGCCATCTGCAGCAGGCCGGCGCGGGCGAAGGGTTCCCCGTGGAGCAGGTTCAGGGCGCGCAGGGTGGCGGCGGCGTCGGAGCTCCCCCCACCCAGCCCCGCCGCGGCGGGGATCCGCTTGGTCAGCTCGATCCGCAGCGCCGGAGACCCACCGAGGTCGCGGTAGAAGCGCTCCGCCGCCCGCACCACCAGGTTGTGCTCCGGCGGGCCGGTGTCCACCCCGCCGCGGACCTCCAGCGCGATCCCCGCCCCCCCGGGCCGCACCTCCACCGTGTCCGCCAGCGACACCGCGCAGAAGAGCGTCTCCAGCGCGTGGTACCCCGTCTCTTCGCGGGCCAGGATCCGCAGGCGGAGATTGACCTTGGCGGGCGCCTCCACCCGTACCCCGGCGATCATCCCTGTGTCCCTCCCGCCGCCGCGGCGGGAGCGTCCAGCTCCCGCTCCACGATCTCCTCCACCACCTCCTCGCTCTCCTCCACCTCGCTCCAGCTCAGGTTGAGCCGCCATACGTACCAGAGGCCGATGAGCGTGACGGGGATGAAGCCGCCGATGTGGAAGCCGATGGCGAAGGAGACCGCCTGCCCCTCGGGGACGCCCCACAGCGCCAGCCCGACCCTGGCTCCCGCCTCCCACGGCCCGAAGAACCCCGGTGACGAGGGGATGGAGACCGCGAGCGAGATCAGCGACTGGAGGAACACCGCGCCGGCAAAGGGGACCTGCTCGATCCCGAAGGCGCGGAACGCCAGCAGGAAGGACACCGCCAGGAAGACCCACTGCCCCACCGCCCAGAGCAGCGAGAGCACCAGCAACCCGGGGTCGCGGAGAACGCCGAGCCCGCCCAGGAAGGAGCGGAGCGAGTCCACCAGGGGGCGGCGCAGACTCCTCGGCAGCACCACCCCGGCCACGCGCTCCGCCACCGCCACCGAGCGCTCCGGCGCCAGCGCCAGGAGGAAGAGCGCCACCCCGAAGGCCCCCGTCCCGATCGCCAGCACCCGCGCCGCCGCCCGCGGGTCCACCCCGGCGATCTCCGCGCCGGCGGGGAAGGAGGACACCGCCATGGACGCGAAGAGAAGGCCCACGATCACCAGTCCGTCGAGCACCCGCTCCAGGACGATGGAGGCGAGCGCCGCGGTGATCGGCACCCCTCCCAGCCGCCCGAGGGTGAAGGCCCGCGCGAACTCCCCCACCCGCGCGGGGAGGAGGTTGTTGGCGGCGAACCCCACTGAAGTAGCCGCGTAGCGGGAGCGGAACGGCACCCCCGGAGCCGCGGGGCGGAGGAGGATCTCCCACCGCAGCGCCCGGATGGCCAGCCCCGAAGTGGCGACGATCACGGAGAGCCCGAAGAGCACCGGGTCCGCGTTCCGGACCTGGTGCACCACCTCCGCAAAAGAAACATCGCGGAGAGCCCACCAGAGGAGGAGGAGGCTCACCGCGATCCCGAGGACCGCCTTGAGATTGAACTTCATCGACTATGGTGTGGTCGGCTCTTCCAGTCCCAGGCTCACGAGGTCGAAGAGCTCGGTCAGTTTCTCGTTCAGCTCCTTGCCGGAGCTCCCGCTCCCCGCAGCCAGCCGCTCGATCTCCCCGCGGAGGGCGAGCGCCTCGCGCAGCGCCGCCTCCCCGCGCAGGAGGAGCGACTCGATCGGCACTACGTCGTCGCCGGTGGGCGGCTCCGGGACCGGCTCCGTCGCGGGCGGAGCAGGCGAAGCGACCTCCGCCGCGGCTCCCGGAAGCGCGGCGCGCAGACGGGCCAGCGCCGCGCGCGCCTCCGGCACCGAGCGGGCCTCTCGCAGCTCGGTCGCCGCCCGCTCCGCGGTCCGCGCCACGGCCGTCACTCCGTACGCCCCCGACAGGTCGCCCACGGACTGGGCCAGTCGGGCGAGCTGCCCCGCCACCCGGCCGAACCGCCGCTCCCGGCGGGGATCCAGGTCGGCGATCAGCGCCTCCGCCCGGTCCAGGAACCCGGTCGCCTCCAGACGGAGGAAGCGCTCCACCTCGGCCACGGGGGTCTCGCCCGCCTCGGGCGCGGGGGCGAGCGGCGAGGACACCACGTGCGGACCGGCATCGTCGTAGAAGAGGGCGTTGATCGGAACGACCCCCTCCTCCTCCGCCTCCCCGCCCTCCGCATCCGCCACCCGGTCGCGCACCTCGCGGAAGCGCTCCAGCTCGCGGAGCGGTCCGGCCCCGCCCCCCCGCTCCACCGTCTGTAGCGCGGCCAGCAGCGCCCCCCGCGCCGAGCCGAACAGCTCCAGGTGGGCGTCGGTGAGGGAGAGCGACTGTCCCAGCAGCTCGTTGATGGAGTCCTCCACCCCCTCCAGCACCTCCTGGATCGGCGCGAGGGGGTCCATCCCCGCCATGCCGCGGAGCGGGCGCATCCGCCGCACCAGCTCCCGCAGCGGCTCCCGCTCCCCGGGGGCGCGCCGCAGCCCCCCGATCGTGTGGTCCAGCTCGGAGACCACCCCCATGACCTCCCGGCGGAGGAACGTCACGAGCTGGTCCCCCGCGGGGCCGGCCGGGCGCGTGCGCTCCGCCTGCACCCCCTTCCACCGCGCCGCCGCCTCCCTGGCGCGCGCCCGTTCTGCCGGACCCCACCGGCCGTGATAGCGGACCAGGATCTTGAGGTCGTCCACGGTGCGGATGGCGCGGGCGCGCAGCTCCTCGCTCCAGGGGAGGGTGTGCTCGACCAGGGCGCGCGCCGCCGCCTCCATCCCCTCCGCCACCTCCGCGATCTCCTCCTCTCGCGCCACGCGGGCACTCCCGCGGACCCCGCGCGCCAGCCGGAAGAAGTGCTCCGCGTCCGGCGTCCCGCCGTCCGACAGGAGAGCGTCGAGCTGCTCCAGGAACTCACCGGCTTCCAGGGCGAAGTAATCGCTCAGGGAGTGCGACATCGGGCTTCTCCGGGGGATCAGGAGCGCGCGCGGCGGACGATCTCGGCCATCTCCCGCGTCGCGCGCTCCAGCCCCACCAGGACGGCGCGGCTGACGATGGAGTGGCCGATGTTCAGCTCTTCGATCTCGGGGATCGCGGCGACGGGGGTCACGTTCTCGTAGGTCAGCCCGTGTCCGGCGTGTACCGCCAGCCCCAGGGAGCGCCCCAGCGCCGCGGCGCGGACGAGGCGCCCGAGCTGCTCCCGGCGCTCCACCCCCCGGGTGTTGGCGTACTCGCCGGTGTGCAGCTCGACGGCGTCCACCCCCAGCTCCACCGAGGCGCGGAGCGCGTCCGGATCGGGGTCGATGAAGAGCGAGGTGCGGATCCCCGCGTCCCGCAGCCGCTGCGCCGCCTCCCCCACCTGGCGCCGCGCCTCCGGCGAGCCGAGGGCGAGCCCCCCCTCGGTGGTCACCTCCTCGCGCTTCTCGGGGACGAGCGTCGCCTGCATCGGCCGCCACTCCTCGGCCAGCGCCAGCACCTCCGAGGCCGCGGCCAGCTCCAGGTTCACCCCGGTGCGGACAGTCTCCATCAGGAGGCGCACGTCCCGGTCCTGGATGTGGCGCCGGTCCTCGCGCAGGTGCACCGTGATCCCGTCCGCCCCGCCCAGCTCCGCGAGCACCGCGGCGCGCACGGGATCGGGCTCGTCCGTGCGGCGCGCCTGCCGCACCGTGGCGACGTGGTCGATGTTGACGTACAGCCTCACGCGTCGTTCTCCCCGAGCAGCTCGCCCACCCGCGCCGCGGCCTCCGGAGGGAGCCCGCGGGCCCTGGCCAGCGCCAGCGCCTCCCGGCCGAGCACGGAATATAAGACCCGCTCGTCGGCGGACAACCGCGCCAGGTGCAGGCGGAGCGTCGCCGCGTCCCCCCGCGCCACCGGCCCGGTGAGCGCCGCGGCCGGTCCCCGCTCCCGCACGTCGCCGACCGCGCCCGCGGCCAGCTCCGCCAGCGCCGGGCGCGCCCGCTCCGCGGCGACCCCGGCGCGCTCCATCAGCCGCTCCGCGACGGCGAGGAGGACCACCAGGTAGTTGGAGGCGAAGACGGCGGCGGCGTGGTAGAGCGCCTTGCTCCCGCGCGGGACGGGGAGCGGCACGCCCCCCGCCGCGCGGACGATCCGCTCCGCCAGCTCCCGCGCCGCCCCTTCCCCCTGGATCCCGAAGGTGGCGCCGCGCAGCCGCTCCGCCCCCTCCACCGGGTCGGCCACGGCGCGCAGGGGGTGGAGCCCGCCCGTCGAGTGCCCGGCGTTCGTCAGCGGCTCCAGCGCGTCCGGCTCCAGGCTCCCGCTGAGGTGCAGCACGGGGGTGCCCGCCGGGAGGGGAAGGACGGCGATGCGCGCGGCGACCCCTCCCACCGCCTCGTCGGGGACCGCGATCACGATCCCGGTGACCCCCGGGGGGGGAGCCGCGGACCAGGGGAGCCAGCGCGCGGGGGCGGGGTCACCCCGGAAGAGAGGGTGCTCCGGGGGAGCGTCCCGCCGCCCGGTGTACACCAGGGAAGCAACCACGCCCGCGCGGTGCAGGAGCCGGCCGAGCGCGAGCCCCGCCCTCCCCGCGCCGACGATCCAGAGGTGGTCCCGGGAGGTCTCCTCCCCGGTCACGCGCCCCCGTAGATGCGGACGCCGCGGCTGCGGAGCCGGCCGAGCGCGGCGGCGGGGAGGCGGGCGCGGAGGTGGATCTCGGCCCCGCTGTCCTCGCGCTCCAGCACCTCCCCCTCGCGGTAGATCTCGGCCAGCACCCCGCCCTGCGCGGAGGAGAGGGTGATCCGTACGTCGGGGCGCATCTCGCGCACCCGGGCGAGGAGCAGCTCGCGGAGCGGCTCCAGTCCGCCCTCCTCCACGGTGGAGGCGAAGACCACGGGGGTTCCCTGGTACGACGCCGAGCGGGCGCGCAGCGCGTCCTCCTCCTCGTGCGTCAGCCGGTCGACCTTGTTGAACACCAGGATGGTGGGGCTGTCGTGCAGCCCCAGCTCCGCCAGCACCTCCTCCACCACCTCCTTCTGCTCCTCCCACCCCGGATGCGAGGAGTCGATGACGTGCAGGAGGACGTCGGCCTCGGACGCCTCCTCCAGGGTGGCGCGGAACGAGGCCACCAGGTGGTGCGGGAGCTTGCGGATGAACCCCACGGTGTCGGTGAGGAGCACCTCGGCCCCCTCCCCCACCTCGACCGCGCGGGTGGTGGGGTCCAGGGTGGCGAAGAGGCGGTCCTCCACGAACACGTCCGCGCCCGACATCCCACGCAGCACCGACGACTTCCCGGCGTTGGTGTACCCCACCAGCGAGGCGCGCAGCACCGCCTCGCGTCCCTTGCGCTGGGTGGCGCGCTGCCGGGCCACGCGCTCCAGCTCCTCCTTGAGCCGGGCGATGCGGTGGTCGATCATCCGCCGGTCGGTCTCCAGCTGCGTCTCGCCGGGTCCGCGCATCCCCACGCCGCCGCGCACGCGCGACAGGTGCGTCCACATCCGGGTGAGGCGCGGGCGGAGGTACTGGAGCTGCGCCAGCTCCACCTGCATCCGCGCCTCGGCACTGCGGGCACGGGTGGCGAAGATGTCCAGGATCAGCTCGGCGCGGTCCATCACCCGCGTCCCGGTGAACTGCTCCAGGTTGCGCCCCTGGGCCGGCGACAGCTCGTCGTCGAAGATGATCAGCGTGGCCTCGCTCTCGGCGACCAGCCCCTTGAGCTCCTCGGCCTTCCCCTCTCCGATGAAGAACCTGGGGTTGGGCTTGTCGATCTTCTGCGTGAGTGAGCCGACCACCTCCGGCCCCGCGGTGTCGGTGAGCCGGGCCAGCTCCTCCAGGTGCTCGTCGGCGAGCTGCTGCGGGAGCCCCTTCTCCGGGGCTCCCACCAGGACCGCGCGCTCGCGCGGCGGTTCGATCTCGATCAGTCGGGTTGAAATCGTTCGGTCTCCGGTCCAGTAGAACGGCTGAACTGCTTGGTAACGGCTCGTTTGGGCGTGTCCCCCCTGGCGGGTGAAGGTCCTCATGCCTTGGCCCTCCACTGCCTTTACGATTTACGCGAGCATCAATCGGCGCCCCTTCGGCTCCGGCACCAGATCTCCGTACTGCTTCCCGACCCCGGCGAGCCGGAGCTACCTCATCTCACGCCGGCCATGGTCACCGTACCCCGCTTGCGGAAGGGGACGGCGCGGCTCCCGATCGGCGTCTGCACGTCCACGGTGCCGCTGGCGCGGTAGTCGAAGGTCCCCGCGCGCAGGATGGACGCCGCCGCGCCCCCCAGCCCGCTGTACGCGAACTCCACCGGGATCTGCACCGTCTCGGTCTCCCCCGCGCCCACGGTGAAGGGACGGTTGTAGGTCCCCGTGGCGAAGTCGATCCAGGCGGTGTCGCCGGGTGTTTCGCTGTCGCGCACCGCCAGGTTGTAGCTGAGGCTCTCCGCGGTCAGCGAGAAGCCGTTGGGGTTCTCCACCACCAGGCTGACCAGCAGGGTCCCTCCGCGCAGCCCCAGCCCTCCGAGCTGCACCGATTCCAGCTCCACCCGGGGCTCACGGAAGCCGAAGGTGCCGCACGAGCCGAGGAGGACGGCGGCGGCCAGGGAGGCCAGGAACCGCGCACGGGAACGAAGACGCATGGTCACCTCACATCCGTATGTCGATGCCGGCTCCCACCGCGGGAGCGCCGGCCTGAAAGCTCAATCCGTCGGGAGGTCGAGCGTGGGCGCGGCGCGCCACGCCTCCCACTCCGTGCCCTCCAGCGGCCTCCAGCGGGCGCCCGGGGCGAGGAGGATCCCCCGTCCGCACCAATCCGCCACGAACTCCAGGTCGTGGCTGGCGAGGAGGACCGCCGCGCCCTCCGCCCGCCGCCGGTCCAGCTCCTCCACCACCCGCCCCACCGAGGGGGCGTCCAGGCCGTTGAGGGCCTCGTCCAGGAGGATCGCCCGGGGGCGGTGCAGCAGCGCCGCGAGGAGGGCCGTCTTCCGCCCCATCCCCTGCGACAGCTCCCGGCAGAGGAGATCCTCCGCACCACGGAGACCGAGGAGCGCGAGGAGCCGGTCCGCCTCCGCCGTGGCCTCCTTCCCCGGCAGATCGCGGGCCGCGGCGACGAACCGGAGCAGCTCGGCGACCGTCAGCTCCTCGTACAGGAAGGGCCGCTCCGGGACGAAACCCATACACCCCGCCGCCCCCCGGGGGTCCGAGAACGGGTCCGCACCGCAGACGCGGACCTCGCCGCGGTCCGGGAGCCGGTCGCCGGTGAGACACCCCAGAAGCGTGGACTTCCCGGCGCCGTTGGAGCCCAGCAGGGCCACCGCTTCACCGGGCGCAAGGGCGAAGCCGACGTCGCGGAGCACCGCGCGCCCCCGGTACGCCTTGCCGAGCCCCCGGACCTCCAGGACGGGCTCTCCCGCCACCCTCACCTCCCCGCCGCGGCCGCGGACACG
>DATAAL010000202.1:0-25830 GCA_036260145.1 Longimicrobiaceae bacterium
TCCGCTCGGACGACGAGCTCGCCGCGGAGCCGCTCACCGCGCTCGTCCAGGCGCACGGCGTGACCATGACGGACTTCGTCCCCTCCGTCTTCAACGTGGTGGTCCCGCGCCTCGTGGCGGACGGGGAGGTGCGGAGCGCGCTCTCGTCGCTGCGCGTCGTGGTCGTGGGCGGGGAGCAGATCACCGCGGCAACGACGTACACCTTCATGGAGCACTTCCCCGCGGTGCGCGTCGTGAACCTGTACGGCCCCACGGAGGCCAGCATCGGGTGCATCTGCCACCAGGTCACGGGGCGGGAGGGCGGCCGGATCCCGATCGGGCGCCCGATCTCCAACACGCACGCGCTCGTCCTGGACCGGCATCGCGGGCTCGTCCCCGTGGGCGTCCCCGGCGAGCTGTACCTTTCGGGGGCGTGCCTGGGGCTGGGATACCTCGGCGACGAGGAGAGGACCCGCGCCGTCTTCGTCGAGAACCCGTTCCCTGAGCTGGGGTGCGGCCGGATGTACCGCACCGGGGACCGGGTGCGCTGGCTCCCGGACGGGGAGCTCGAGTTCCTGGGGCGGGTGGACCACCAGGTCAAGATCCGTGGCTTCCGCATCGAGCCCGGCGAGGTCGAGGCCGCCCTCCTCCGGCACCCGGGGGTGCGCGAGGCGGTGGTGCTCGCCCGCGAGGACGTCCCGGGGGAGCGGACGCTGGTCGGGTACGTCGTAGCCGGGGGGCCGGAGGGGGTCGACGCGGCCGGGCTCCGCGGCCACCTTCGCGATCACCTCCCGGAGCACATGGTCCCGGGAGCGCTGATGGTGCTGGAGAGCTTCCCGCGGGCCCCCGGCGGGAAGGTGGACCGGACGGCGCTCCCCGCGCCCGCCCGCGAGGCGGGACCGGAGTACGTCGCCCCGAGGACCCCCACCGAGCAGGTCCTCGCCGGGATCTGGGCCGAGGTGCTCGACCTGGAGCGGATCGGCGTGCACGACGGCTTCTTCGAGTTGGGAGGGCACTCGCTCCTGGCCACGCGCGTGATCTCCCGGGTGCGGGAGGCGTTCGGGGCGGAGCTCCCCCTGCGTGCCCTCTTCGAGAGCCCCACGGTGGCGGAGCTGGGGGAGAGGGTGCGGGCCGCCGTCGGCGCGCGTGGGAGCGTGGCCCCTCCTCCGCTCCGGCGGGTGCCGCGCGGCGGGGAGCTGCCCCTGTCCTTCGGGCAGGAGCGTCTCTGGTCGGCGTACCGGAGCGATCCGGGGAGCAGCTCGTTCAACCTGCACTACCGCCTGCGCCTCCGGGGCCGGCTGGAGGCGCGGACGCTGGAGCGGGCGATCACCGAGCTGGTGCGTCGCCACGAGCCGCTGCGCACCACCTTCCGGACCGTCGGCGACCGTGCGGTGCAGGTGGTCCATCCGGCGCGCCGCGTTCCCCTTCCGGAGGTGGACGTGGGCGGCCTCCCGCCGGCGGTGGGGGAGGCGACCATACGGGCGCTGGCGGCCGGGGAGGCCGGCCGTCCCTTCGACCTGGAGCGGGGGCCGCCGCTCCGCGCCGTGTTGGTGCGCGCCGGCGATGGGGACTTCGCGCTCCTCCTCACCCTGCACCACATCGTGACCGACGGATGGTCCACGGGGATCTGGATGCGCGAGGTCTCCGCCCTGTACGAGGCGTACGCCTCGGGGCGGGAGTCCCCGCTCCCCGAGCCGGAGGTGCAGTACGCCGACTATGCCGCGTGGCAGCGGGCCCGGTTCTCCGGGGAAGCGCTGGACGAGCAGCTCGCCTACTGGACGGCGCGGCTCGCCGGCGCACCCCGCCTCCTCACGCTCCGCACTGACCGGCCTCGCCCCCCCGTCCGGGACGACCGCGCGGATTCGCAGGCGTTCCGGCTCCCCGACGGGGTCTCCCTCGCGCTCCGTGCCCTCGGCCGGCAGGAGGGGTGTACCCCCTACATGACCCTCCTCGCGGGGTTCCAGGCGCTCCTCTCCCGCTGGAGCGGACAGGAGGACGTCTGCATCGGCACCCCCGTCGCAGGCCGCACGCAGCGCGGGATCGAGAGCCTGGTCGGCTTCTTCACGAACACGCTGGTGATCCGGACCGACCTGTCCGGGGCGCCCACCTTCCGCGCCCTCCTCGCACGGGTGCGGGAGGCCACGCTCGGTGCGTACGCGCACCAGGACTTCCCCTTCGCCCGGCTCGTGACGGCCCTCCGGCCGGAGAGCGGCCCGCGGGAGATGCCGCTCTTCCAGGTGGTGTTCGAACTGGAGCAGGCGCGCTCCGGGCGGGAGAGGCTGCGGTTCCCGGAGGTGGAGCTGAGCAGGCTGGGACTGTCGCCGGAGGACCGCCAGGCTCTGCGGTCCGAGCTGCGCCTCACGATGGTGGACGACGGAACGCGCCTCCGGGGCTCGCTCGCGTACCGGACCGAGCTGTTCGACGCGGCGACGATCCGCAGGATGGTCGGCGACTACCTGGCGCTCCTCGATGCCGCCGCGGCCGATCCGGACCGCCCCCTGGGCGACATGGTCGGATGAGCGCTGCCGTCCCCGTGCGGGCGACCGGCTCGAAGCGTCCGCTCTTCCTGGTGCACGACGGAGCGGGCTCGGTGGAGTACGCGTACCTCCTCGCTCCCCACCTGGACCCGGATGTCCCGGTGTACGCCCTCCCTGCACCGTCCAGGGACGCGCCGCTCCGCACGGTCGAGGGGATGGCGGCGCGGTTGACGCGCATGGTCCGCGAGGCGCGGCCGGCGGGCCCGTACCGCCTGGCCGGGGCATCCTTCGGGGGGCTCCTCGCCTGCGAGGTCGCGGTGCAGCTCATTGGCCAGGACCAGACTGTCGAGTTCGTCGGGATCATCGACGACCGCCTCCCGGGCGAGGACGCCCATCCCCTGCGGGAGTACATCCCGCAGCTGCTTCCGGTTCCGGTCCACCTCTTCCCGGGCCAGGGGAGCACGGAGCCCGGCCCGGGGCGTGGCTGGCACGCTCTCCTCCCCGGGAACGCCACCCGGGTGACGCCCGTGCCGGGGACGGAGGCGGGCGACCTCGGGGCGCTCGGGGAAGCTGTCTCGCGCGAGATCGGCCGTGCGGCAGTGAGCCCGCAGCCGCTCCTGGAGGAGGGATATTCGCCGCTCGTGACGCTGCGGTTCGGAAGGTCCGGCGGCGTCCCCCTCTTCTGCGTCCCCGGAGCGGGGGCGAGCGTGGCCGCGTTCACGGAGCTGGCCGGGTGCCTGGACCCGTCCCGGCCGGTTCACGCCTTCCAGCCCCGCGGGCTGGACGGGGACATGGTCCCGCACTCCACAGTCCCGGCCGTCGCGGAGCTCTACCTCCGGAGCGTCCGCGAGGCACAGCCCTCCGGCTCCGTCCACCTGCTGGGGCATTCCTTCGGCGGCTGGGTGGCGTTCGAGATGGCCCGGCGGCTCCGCGAGTCCGGACGCTCGGTGGGATCCCTCACCATCCTGGACAGCGAGGTGCCGGACGAAGACGGCGCCCGCGTCGGTGAATACGATGCCGGGGAAGCCTTCCTCGAGCTGGTCCAGGTCTTCGAGCTGACGGCGGAGCGCTCGCTGGAGATCGCGCCGGGGGATGTGGAATCGCTGGACGAGCCTGGGCGGCTGAGACTCCTGCACGGACGCCTGGTGCGGCTCGGCCTGATGTCCTGGCGCTCGAGCCCCGAGGTGCTGCGGGGTCCGTTCCGGACCTTCTCGGCGTGCCTGCGTGCCGCCTACCGCCCCACCGGAGTCTACCCGGACCGCCTGCTTCTTGTACTCGTAGGGGACGACCGGTATGATGAGGACAAAAATTGTACAAGGTTCGTGGAGACCGTCCGTGGGTGGACGCGCTGGGCGCCCGGCCTCGCATTCTCCGTCGGGGTGGGGAACCATATGACGGTCCTGAAGAAGCCCCATGTCCAGAGCCTGGCCTCGATGCTCACGCTCGACCCGGCCTCCGCCCCGGGGCTGGCCGCGCCACCCTGTGGTGCAGCGGGGAGCGAGGCACGTCCGTGGTAGCCCGTCCGCACACTCGTCGTCCCCCGGCACCGGAAGCGGGGACACTCCTCCAGAGGGAAGCGCCATGCATCTGATCCTGCCCAACAGCGTGTTCGTGCACATTCCGAAGACGGGCGGCACCTGGGTGCGGAAGGCTCTGACCGCCGCCCAGATCCCGTGGTCCAGGACGGCGCTCCTCCCGCACGCCGACTTCAGCCATCTGGAGCCCCTGGTGGAGGGGCGGTTCACCTTCGCCTTCGTGCGGCACCCGCTTTCCTGGTACCGGTCCGCCTGGTCCTACCGGATGAGCAACCCCGAGAGGCTCGGCCCGGCCTCCATGGCGGAGTTCTGGTCGGAAGACTTCGACACGTTCGTCACCGGCTGCTGCTCCTACCGGTCCGGGCTCCTGACGGAGCTCTTCGAGCGCTTTACCGGCTGGCCGGTGAAGCTGGACTGGACCGGGCACGCAGAGCGCCTCGCCGACGGGCTGGTGGAGGCGCTCACCCTGGCGGGCGAGAGCTTCGACCCGGCGGCGATCCACGGCTGTCCGCCGGCCAACGTCTCCCCTTCGCGGTTCACGGAGAGCGCCGTCTACTGCGACCAGACGCGGGAGCTCCTCCTCCGGGCCGAGGAGGGCGTGATCAGCCGCTATGGCTACGACGCTCTCCCCGGGAGGCTCGTGGCCGCCGACGCGGTCGCCTGACGAGCCCGGCCCGGCGGCGCGGCTCGGCGGTGGTCGGGGGACGGGCCTCCACCGCGACTCCGCGAGACCACCCACAGAACGAACACCCGCGATGCCCGCTTGAACCGTTTCAATTGGCTCCGTAACCGGCGGGGCGAAGAGGTCCCGCCCGTCGCGCAGCAGCTCGTCGCGATGCGCAACCTCCCCCGCTTCCTGTGGATGGTGTGGCAGACGCATCCCGTGTACGGTACCGGGATCGTCGTGATCCGGGTCCTGCGCGCGCTTGGCCCTGTGGCGATCCTGTGGGTCGCCAAGCTGATCGTGGACGGCGTGGTCGCGAACGTAGGCGCCTCCGACCCGGACTGGGCGTACCTGTGGCGCCTGGTGGCCCTGGAGCTCACGCTCTCGCTCCTCATGGAAGCGCTCGCCCGGGCCTCCTCGCTTCTGGAGGGACTGCTCAGCGACCTCTTCTCCAACTGGATGTCGGTCCGCCTGATGGAGCACGCGGCCACGCTCGACCTGGAGCAGTTCGAGAACCCCGAGTTCTACGACTGCCTGCAGCGGGCGCACCGGCAGACCACGGGACGCGTGGTGCTGCTGAGCACGCTCCTCACAGTGGGGCAGGCGATCGTGACCCTGGTCTCGCTGACGACGGCGCTCGTCGCCTACAACGTCTGGCTACTTGTCCTGATGATCGCGGCCGTCATCCCCTCGTTCCTGGGGGAGACCCATTACGCCGGGCGCAGTTACTCGCTCTTCTACCGGTGGACGCCGCAGCGCCGGGAGCTGGATTACCTGCGCCTCGTGGCATCGAGCACCGCCACGGCCAAGGAGGTCAAGCTGTTCAACCTCTCCGGCCACTTCACGCGCCGTTACCGGTCGCTCGCGGACCAGTACTACGCCGCCCACCGGAACGTCATGGTCGGGCGGGCGATCATGGGGACGGTGCTCACCGGCCTCTCCACGGTGGGGTACTACGGCGCCTTAGTCTTCCTCATCGTCCAGGCCGTTGGCGCAGTCATCAGCATCGGGACGATGACCTTCCTCGTCGCCACCTTCGACCGCGCGCGGAACCTGGTCTCCGGAAGCCTGCTCCACGGGGCCAAGGTCTACGAGGAAAGCCTCTTCCTCCGCGACCTCTACCTCTTCCTCGACCTCCGCCCGCGGCAGGCGGCACCACGCGATCCGCGGCCGGTCCCCACCCCGATCCGCGAGGGGTTCGTCTTCGAGGACGTCGGCTTCCGCTACCCCGACTCGGAGCGGTGGGCCGTGCGGCACGTCTCCTTCAAGATCGGGCCAGGCGAGCGGGTGGCGCTCGTGGGGGAGAACGGGGCGGGGAAGACGACCGTGGTGAAGCTCCTGACCCGTCTCTACGACCCCACCGAGGGGCGGATACTCCTCGACGGGGTGGACCTGCGCGAGTACGACCCGGTCGAGCTCCGCTCCCGGATCGGGGTGACATTCCAGGACTTCGTGTGCTACGACGTGACCGCCCGCGAGAACGTGGCAGTGGGGCGCATCGAATCGGCGGGCGACCACGGGCGCATCGTGGAGGCGGCGCGGAAGAGCCTTGCGCTGGGGGTGGTGGAGCGGCTGCCCGGCGGCTTCGACCAGATGCTCGGGCGCCGCTTCGAGGGTGGAGCGAACCTCTCTGGCGGGGAGTGGCAGAAGATCGCCCTGGCCCGGGCGTACATGCGCGACGCCGACCTCCTCGTCCTCGACGAGCCCACCGCCGCGCTCGACGCCCGGGCAGAATACGAGGTCTTCAAGCGGTTCAGCGAGCTCACGGCGGGGAAGATGGCGGTGCTGATCAGCCACCGCTTCTCCACGGTGCGCATGGCGGACCGGATCCTGGTGCTCGAGGGGGGCCGGATCATGGAGGACGGGAGCCACGACGACCTCACGATCCTGGGCGGCCGCTACGCCGAGCTTTTCACGCTGCAGGCCGCGGGGTACCGGTAGCCCGTGTCCGCTGGGGCGCAGATTTCCACACAACACCGCCGGAGGTTCGCCATGCGTTCCGAGGTCCTGCCGGAAGAGGGGGCCACCGCTCCGCCCCGAGGGGCGCGATGAGCAGGTTCCTCGCATACACCCTGTCGATCCCTGGGCACCTGTTCCCGCAGATGTCCACCCTGGCGGAGCTGCGGCGGCGGGGCCACGACGCGGTGGTCGTCACCAGTGCCCCGGCGCTGGAGTCCATCGAGCGGGCGGGAGTGCGCGCCCGCGCGGCCACCCCCGAGCTGGAGCGCGGGCTCAACCTCCCCAGGGCGGAGAACCCGGAGGAGCGGCGGCGCCGGAGGCGCGCCCTGGTCAACCAGCAGGGGAAGCTTGCCGCGGCGGACCTGGAGCGGGCCATCGAGGCGGAGCGGCCCGACGTGCTCCTCCTGGACCCCCTCTGGGGCGCCATGATCGCCGCCGAGGGGAGCGGGCTCCCCTGGGCGCTGGCCGCCCACTCTCCCGTGCTGATCCCCACCCTCGCCCCGCGGGCCAGCGGCCCCGGCTACCCGCCCCCGGGCGGGGTCCTGGGACGCCTCCGCGACCGGCTGGTGGGGGCCCGCCAGCGGCGGCGGCTCGACGCCCGGCTCCCCCGGGTAAACACGCTCCGGGCCGTGCGCGGGCTCGAGCCGCTGGCGCACGTCTGGGAGGGGCCTCTGCGCGCGCCTCTGGTGCTGGCCTACACGGCCGAGCCCTTCGAGTACCCCCGCTCGGACTGGCCGGCGTCCGTCCGCTTCGTGGGGCCCGGGAGCTGGGACGCCCCCGCGGAGCCGCTGGAGTGGCTCGCGGACGCGGACGGTCCGCCCCTGGTGCTCGTGGCCACCTCGTCCGTCCGCCAGAACGACGAGGTTCTGGCGGAGACGGCGCTCGCCGCGCTCGCCGACCAGCCCTTCCGGGTGGTGGCCACCATGCCCCTCGAAGGGCTCACCGGGCACATCCCCTCCAACGCGCGGGTGGAGCGGTACGTCCCCCACGCCGCGGTCCTGGAGCGCGCCGTCTGCGTGGTCTGCCACGGCGGACTGGGGATCACCCAGAAGGCGCTGGCGGCTGGGGTGCCGGTGGTGGCAGTCCCCTTCGGGCGCGACCAGTTCGAGGTGGCCCGGCGCGTGGAAGCGGCCGGGGCCGGGGTCCGCCTGCCGAACGACCGCCTCACCCCGGCACGGCTCCGCGAAGGGGTGCGGCGGGCCATGGCGTGCCGCGCAGGGGCGAAGCGCGTCGCCGCGGCGTTCCGCGCGGCCGGAGGCGCACCCGCCGCCGCCGACGCGCTCGAAGCGCTGGCCGGGGGGGGCGGATCGCGACGTGGGACCCCGTCCCGCGCGGGCAGACCCGAACCCCGGCTCGGGGTCCGAGACGGCGCCCGTCCGTAGCCGGAGGAAGCACGGGCGGCCGCGGGACGGCAGCCGGGCGACGAGGTACAACCCACCCCTCCAGACAGCGAGGAAGCCGGGATGAACGCCGAATTCGAATACGGGGACTTCAAGGCCGTCCTCTCTCTCGCGCCGACGGGGCTCAAGTACCCGAAGGTTCTCCCCCTGTACGACAATCTCCTGACGGACGTACCCCGTGACGGCGTGATCCACCTCGGTGCGCACGTGGGGCAGGAAGTGCACGTGTACACCATGCTCGGCTTCCGGCGCGCGCTGATGGTCGAGCCGCTCCCCGAGGAGTTCGAGATCCTGGAGGAGCGGTGCTCCACCATGATGGCCTTCATGCAGGCGCAGCGTGATCTGGTCGGGAGGAGCCCCCGGCCGCCGGTGGAGTTCCGGTGCGTGCGCTGCGCGGCCTCGGACCAGGCGGGCGTTGCCACCTTCTACCGCACGGAGTGGACGCAGCTCTCTGGGTTGACTCCGCCGGAGGAGGACCTCCCCGACGCCCGCTTCCAGGCCGTGGCGATCGAGGTGGAAACGCGGACGCTCGACGACATCGTCCAGTCGCTCGGGGACGGCTGGGACACGTCGGATTTCACGTATCTCCGGATGAACATCCAGGGTGCCGAGCTGATGGCGCTCCGGGGCGCGGAGAACGTGCTCAAGAACCTGAAGGCGATCCTGCTGGAGGTGAGCCTGGACAGCCGGTACGAAGGCCAACCGGGGAAGGAGGAATTCGACGCGTTCCTCGGTCCCCGTGGCTTCGAGTGCACCTTCGGGTGCCGCCTGGGACCGGTGGGAAACCTCCTGTACCAGCGGAAGTAGACTCCAGGTCGGGAAGTGTAGGAAAGGCCGGCGCGCCACACGCACCCCGGGACTAGAACGAACCCATGGAGACACCATGACGAAGCACGCGAAGCACGTGGAGAATGTGGCGACCGCCATGTCCATCAAGTTCAACAGCTACGTGTACGACATGAAGCAGGCCGGCGAGGACGTGATCGTCCTCTCGCTGGGCGAGGCATTCTTCGACATCCCCCTCTTCCCGTTCGACACGCTCCCGTTCCCCGAGCTCTACCACTACACGCACTCCCGCGGCATCACCGGGCTGCGGAGGAAGCTGGCGGCCTACTACCACGGCCAGTACGGGGTACCGGTGGACCCGGCCACCGAGATCATCATCACGGCCGGTTCCAAGATCGCCCTGCACATGTGCTTCATGGCGCTCCTGGACCCGGGTGACGAAGTGGTGGTGCACGAGCCGGCCTGGGTGAGCTACAGCGAGCAGATCCGGCTGTGCCACGGGAACCCGGTCATGGTCCCGTACGACGTCCCGGTGGAGGGACTGGCGGAGTGGATCACCCCGAAGACCCGGGCCCTCGTCCTCTGCTCCCCCCAGAACCCCACGGGGCGGGTTTACACCCGCGACGAGCTCCACTCCCTGCACCGGCTCGCGGAAGAACGCGGCATCTACCTGCTGGCGGACGAGGCGTACAGCGACTTCCTCGTGGACGAGGAGTTCGTCTCGTGCGGGGTGGGCGACCCCGAGAAGCGGCACACCATCATCTGCAACTCGATGTCCAAGAACTACGGGATGTCGGGGTGGAGGATCGGGTACGTCGTGTCTAACCCGGGGCTCATCGCGCAGGTCCTCAAGATCAACCAGCACCTGATCACCTGCCCGGCTACCATCCTGGAGCAGTACCTGGAGCGCCACTTCGACGACATCCTCGAGATCACCAAGCCGCAGATCGGGGAAGTGGTGAAGAAGCGCGCCCACCTCGGCGAGTACATGAAGGAGCTGGGGCTCGACTACATGGAGGGAACGGCGACGTTCTACTTCTTCGTCCGGATCAGCGACTCCGGCCTCTCGTCCGAGGACTTCTGCGCCCGGCTCCTCGCGGAGAGGAAGGTGTGCGTGGTGCCGGGGAGCGGATACGGCCGGTCGTGCGACGGCTTCGTACGGGTTTCGGTGGGGACGGAGAGCCTCGAGCGGACCAGGCGCGGGATCCGTGCCATCCGGGAGATGATCGACGCCGCCCGGGCCGGCGCCGGACCGGTGAGCCCGGCCACGGTCGTACCGTTCTCGGCGATCGCCGCGATCCCGTCGCCGGTATGAGCCGGCCGCCGCATCCCGCCCTCCACCTCTTCTCCGGGGCCTCGTAATGGCGACCAAGCTGCTCGACGTCCAGGACGTCCTTCCGCCCCCGATCCCGGCGCCCGCCGGAGTCCGCCGCAGGAGCCACCTGGCGCAGCTCGAGTCCGAGGCCATCTTCATCATGCGCGAGGTGGCGGCACAGTTCGAGCGCCCCGTCCTCCTCTTCTCGGGGGGGAAGGACTCCATCGTCCTGGTGCGGCTGGCGCGGAAGGCCTTCTGGCCGGGGAAGTCACCCTTCCCGCTCCTGCACGTGGACACCGGGCACAACTTCCCCGAGGTCATCGAGTTCCGCGACCGGCTGGCCGCCGAGGTGGGGGCGGACCTCGTCGTGCGCCGCGTGCAGGACTCCATCGACCGCGGGCGGGTGGTGGAGGAAACCGGCCCCCACGCCAGCCGCAACGCCATGCAGACGGTGACGCTCCTGGACGCCCTGGCCGAGCTGCGGGCGGACGCGGCCATGGGGGGCGCCCGGCGCGACGAGGAGAAGGCCCGCGCCAAGGAGCGCGTCTTCTCGCACCGGGACCGCTTCGGGCAGTGGGACCCCCGCAACCAGCGCCCGGAGCTCTGGAGCCTCTACAACGGCCGGAAGGCGCCCGGGGAGCACTTCCGCGTCTTTCCCATCTCCAACTGGACGGAGATGGACGTGTGGCAGTACATCGCGGCGGAGCGGATCCCGCTTCCCTCCCTCTACTTCGCCCACCGGCGCGAGGTGGTGGACCGCGGCGGGGTGCTCTACGCGAGGTCGCCCTGGGTGCCGCTCCTCCCGGGAGAGCGGTACGAGGAGAGGGAGGTGCGGTTCCGCACGGTGGGCGACGCCACCTGCACCGGGGCGGTAGAGTCGAGCGCCGCCACCCTGGACGAGATCATCCGGGAGATCGCGGGAACCCGCCTCACCGAGCGTGGGGCGACACGGGCCGACGACCAGCGCTCCGAGGCTGCCATGGAGGACCGCAAGCGCCACGGGTATTTCTGATGCTCACCACGGCCGACCCCCGCGAACCCCTGCAGACCGACCTGCTGCGCTTCAGCACAGCAGGGAGCGTGGACGACGGGAAGAGCACGCTCATCGGGCGGCTCCTGTACGACACCAAGTCCATCTTCCAGGACCAGATGGACGCCCTCGAGGCGGCCAGCCGCCGCCGGGGGGAGGAGGGGGTGAACCTCGCGCTGCTCACCGACGGGCTCCGCGCGGAGCGGGAGCAGAACATCACGATCGACGTGGCGTACCGCTACTTCGCCGCGCCGCGGCGGAAGTTCATCATCGCCGACACGCCGGGGCACGTCCAGTACACCCGCAACATGGTTACCGGCGCCTCCACTGCGGAGCTGGCCGTCGTGCTGGTGGACGCGCGCAAGGGGGTGCTGACGCAGTCGCGCAGGCACGGCTTCATTTCCACTCTGCTGCAGATTCCCCACGTGGTGGTGGCGGTCAACAAGATGGACCTGGTGGACTACGACGAGAGGGTCTACCGGGGGATCGTAGCCGAGTACCGAGAGTTCGCGGAGAAGCTGGATGTCCAGAACCTCACCTTCATCCCGATCTCCGCGCTGGACGGGGACAACGTGGTGACGAAGAGCGGGAGGATGCCCTGGTACCACGGGGGGACGCTCCTGCACCACCTGGAAAACGTGAACGTGGGGGGCAGCCGCAACCTGGTGGACTTCCGCTTCCCCGTGCAGTACGTGATCCGCCCCCACCAGGACTTCCGCGGCTTCGCCGGGCGCGTGGCGTCGGGGACGGTCGCGCCGGGCGAGGAGGTGGTGGTGCTCCCCACCGGGCGCTCCGCCCGGGTCCGCTCCGTGGAGACGGCGGACGGCCCGCTGGCGGAGGCGGTGGCGGGGGACTCGGTGGTGCTCACGCTGGACGACGAGGTGGACGTCGGCCGCGGCGACATGATCGTGCGGAGGATGAACCTCCCGCGGGTGAGCAACCGCTTCGAGGCTATCGTCTGCTGGATGGCGGAGCAGCCGCTGTGCCCCTCGGCGCCGTACGTGCTGATGCATACCTCTCGGCAGGTAAAGGCGTTCGTCAGCCGCATCGTCTACCGCATCGACGTGGACACGCTGCACCGCGACGAGGTGGGGAGCTTCGGGCTCAACGACATCGGCCGGGTGGAGATCACCACGGTCGCGCCGGTCTTCTTCGACGCGTATGCGCAGAACCAGGCGACTGGGAGCTTCATCCTGGTGGACCCGTTCACCAACGTTACGGTGGCGGCGGGGATGATCCGCGGCGAGATCCGCACCGCGGAAGAGGTCTTCGGGCGCGAGGAGCCGGCGGGGCGGGCGGTCTCCCCCGGTGCGGTGTGGCAGGAGTGGAACGTCTCCCGGGAGCGGCGGGAGGAGCGGCTCGGGCACGCGGCCGCGGTGCTCTGGTTCACGGGCCTCTCGGGCTCGGGGAAGTCCACCCTCGCGCGGGAACTGGAGGAGCGGCTCTTCGGCGCGGGGTGCCGAACGATGCTCCTGGACGGTGACCAGCTCCGCCACGGCCTCTGCGGCGACCTGGGGTTCGGGGCGGCCGACCGCCAGGAGAACGTCCGCCGTGCGGGGGAGGTGGCGCGCCTCTTCTTCGAGCAGGGCTCGCTGGTGCTCTGCACCTTCGTCTCTCCCTTTCGCGAGGACCGCGAGCGGGTGCGGGCGCTGATCCCGGAGGGGCGCTTCTACGAGGTATTCGTGGACTGCGACCTGGACACCTGCCGTCGGAGAGACCCGAAGGGACTGTACGGGAAGGCCGCGCGGGGCGAGATCGTCCACTTCACGGGGATCAGCTCGCCGTACGAGGCGCCGGAGGAGCCGGAGATCACCGCGCGGACGGACGCGCACACGGTGGAGGAGATGGTCGAGGCGATCCTGCGGCGGTTGCGGGAGGACGGGATCGTCTCATGACGCGGGCGCTACGGACGTCTGCAATGGCTCGGTCTGCTCCTGATCGGGCGTAGTGGATGTCGTGCGCCACGCTCGTTCAGCCCCAAAGTGGCTGACGAGCAGCTTATCGGCGGTTTGTTGACCCCGGCCAGCAGGGAGGTAGATTGAGGGGAGGAGGTGATGCCTATGCCTACTCCGCGCCGCCCCTGTTCCCCCGCGCCCGGTCCGCTGGAAGCGTACTGCCAGTCGTATGACCCCCTGTTCTGCTCGTATGGGCAGCGCAACAGCTTCCGCTGGTTAATCCGCCAAGTGGCATTGAGTTTCACCCTCCGAGCCCGGTGCTGCTCCAATCCCTGACCCACTCCCTCTCCACTACGCCCATGCTTGCTTTCGTCGCGCATGCCGGCGCGGAGCTGATGGTGCTCACCCGGTCTCCGGAGGGGTGGCGGATCGAGGCGATCCACTGGTCCTCCCGTTCCCGCAGAAGCTAACCGAACCCCGGGGAGCAATGAGCAGGCTTCCTCCCTACCTCGATCTCCCTCCCTCCCCCGAGGAGCCCCCCCGCCCGAAGAGCGTCCGGACCGCGGTCCTGCTCGCGCTCTTCTTCGGTCCCCTGGGGCTCTTCTACGCCTCTCCCGTCTCTGGGCTGCTGATGACCTTCGTCACCCTGGTCGCCGGCCTGGCCACCATGGGGATCGGGGTCCTTCTCGCCTGGCCGGTCTGTGTCGTCTGGGCCTACGTGGCCGCCTCCGGGCAGCGGGCCGACGATGGGACGCCCCCCGCCTCCTGACGACGGTTGCGGCGCGGAAACAGGAGATTCCACCCCTACTCCGCACAGCACACCGCCGTATCCAGCGAGGCCACGATGAGTGACGGGATCAGCCGCAGAACCTTCCTCCACTCCGCCGCCGTAGCAAGGACGACCTGAATCATTACCTGGCAGGCCTGGGCCCTCGAGTTCAACGAGCGGAACCGGGAGCGCGAGATACCCTACTTCGGCCAGGAGATCTTCCGCATGGCGCAGGAGAAGGGGCCGCGCACCGACCGGGCGTACCGCGACGCGCTGGCGAGGAACCACCGGCTGTCGCGCGCCGAGGGGATCGACGCGGTGATGGAGAAGCACCGGCTGGACGCCATCGTGGCGCCCACGGGGAGCCCCGGAAACAGCCACGGGTCTCCCCCCGTACATCTTCTGGCAACCGCAGGAACGGCAATGGCACCGGGTGGGGCGTGAAGTCCCCGGCGTCGGTGTCCCACTTCCGCCGCCGCACGGGGGCGGACGCGATCGCGTCCGCCCCCTTTGTTCGTCCAGTGTGCTGGTGCGCAACGACTTGGCTCCACTGATGGAACTGTTGTCGCTCGGCACAGCAATTGATTCGAAGGGGGCGGTCCGGGTGCTTCGACGGTTTCCCAATTCCTCCCCTCCCACCGGATCACCAGGAGATGACGATCACCCTCCACCTGAGCCCCGAGGCCGCGGCGGCGGTGCGCGCGGGGCGGGAAGAATCTCCCCCCTCGCGCGAGATCCTCCGTGCGGTCCGGGAACTCGGGATCGACCTGCGCCCCGTGGACCCCGGCGGCGCCGACCCGTCCCTCGCGGGGCTCTTCTCCGTCCAGGTGGCGGACCTGGATGCCGCCGGGCGGGCGGTCGCGCGACTCCGCGGCACGCCGGGCGTCGAGTCGGCCTACGTCAAGCCCCCGGACGCACTCCCCTAGCAGGTATCCCCACATCCGCAGGAGGTCGCACATGGCCAACGTTCCCCGCCGCGGAGACGTACGCGGCAACAACTCGCCCACGCCGCTGGAAGGACCGCGCGAGCTGATCGTCGTCTCACACCGGGAGGCGGGCCTCCGGGCCGGCGCCGCCGGGGTCGCCTCGGTAGGCGGGGCCGACGTCACTCCCCTGAGACAGCTGCTCGCGGCCAAGGGAGTGAGCATCCGGCCGCTCTTCGGTACCAGCGAGGAGCGCATCCTCCGTGCCGCCGAGTCCGCCGCGGAGGCCACCGGCACGACCCCGCCCGACCTTTCCGTGTTCTACCGTGTGGACGCGCCCGACGCGCGGCTCGACGAGCTGGCCGCGGCGCTCCGCGAGCAGGACGTCGTCGACGCCGCGTACGTGAAGCCGCCGGTGTCCCCCGCCGTCCTCGGGATCAACGACATGGTCCCGGCGGCGGCCGACGCGCCGCCCGTGACCGCCGATTTCACCGCGCGGCAGGGCTACCTCAACGCCGCGCCCGCGGGGGTGGACGCCCGCTGGGGGTGGACCCGGCCGGGGGGCAGCGGCGCCGACGTCCGCATCATCGACATCGAGGGCGCGTGGCGCTTCACCCACGAGGACCTGGTCCAGGCGCAGGGCGGCGTGGTCGCGGGGACACCGATCGCGCACATCGGCTGGAGGAACCACGGCACCGCCGTGATCGGTGAGTTCAGCGGAGATCGGAACAGCTTCGGCATTACCGGGATCTGCCCGGACGCCATCGTGAGCGCGGTGTCCTTCAATCCGAACGGCTCCGCCTGGGCCATCCGCCAGGCGGCGGACCGACTGCGCCGAGGGGACGTCATCCTGATCGAGCTGCACCGGGCCGGCCCCAGGTTCAACTTCCAGGGCCGGCCGCAGGACCAGCTCGGCTACATCGCCATCGAATGGTGGCCGGACGACTTCCAGGCCATCCAGTACGCCGTCGGCCGTGGGGTGATCGTGGTGGAGGCCGCGGGGAACGGCTGGGAAAACCTGAACGACCCCATCTACGACAACAACCCGCCGCCCCCCTTCGGTCCCTTCCCGACCTGGTGGAGCAACCCGTTCCGCCGCAGCCCGCTGGACTCCGGCGCCATCATAGTGGGCGCCGGCGCCCCACCCCCGGGGACGCATGGGAGCGACTGGGGTCCGGACCGCTCCCGCCTCGACTTCTCCAACCACGGCGCGGTGGTCGACGCGCAGGGGTGGGGCCACGAGGTGACGACCGCCGGCTACGGCGACCTGCAGGGTGGCACCAACGAGGACCTCTGGTACACCGACCAGTTCAGCGGCACCTCCAGCGCATCCCCGATCGTGGTCGGCTCCGTCGCGGCCGTGCAGGGAGCGCTCAAGGCCGCCGGCCGGGCACCGCTCACCCCCGCGCAGGCGCGCAACATCCTGCGCACCACCGGCTCGCCGCAGCAGGACGGGCCCCACGGCCCCGCCACCCAGCGGATCGGCAACCGCCCCAACATCCGCCAGATGGTCGAGCAGCTGCTGCCCCCCGGCGTGCAGACGGTGCCGCTGTACCGCTACTGGAACCCGGGGATCGGCGACCACTTCTACACCACCGACTGGGCCGAGCTGGGCGGAGGGCGCTACGGCTGGGCGTACGAGGGCATCCAGTGCTACGTCCTCCCGCGGTCGCGGACCGGTGCGGCGCCGCTGTACCGCTACTGGAACCCGGGGATCGGCGATCACTTCTACACCACCAACTGGGCCGAGCTGGGGAGCGGCGGCTACGGATGGGCGTTCGAGAGGATCCAGTGCTACGTCCCGGTCTCGGCGCAGAGCGGCAGCATCCCTGTCTACCGCTACTGGAACCCGGGGATCGGCGATCACTTCTACACCACCAGCTGGGCCGAGCTGGGGGGTGGCCGCTACGGATGGACGTTCGAGATGGTCCAGTGCTACGCCTGGCCCAGTGCGGTGACCCTCCCGCCGTCGGCGGCGCCGGAGGCACCCGCCGAGGCCGCGCCCGCCGGTGCGGAGGCGGAGGAGCCGGTCACGGTGGGCGTGAAGGTCGGTATCCCCCTCACCTTCCGGATGGGCGCCGCCCCGGCCGAGGAGGGCAGGGAAGAGCAGGCCCCGTCGTTCGTCACGGCCGCGCCGCAGGCCGGCCACTCCCCCGAGGGCGTGCCGTCCTCGTTCGCGGTGCCGTTCACGGGGATCCGCAGGAAGGGTGAGAACGGCGGCCGGTCCCGCCCGGTGAAGGTCACCTTCACCGTGAGCGGAGAGGACGAGGAGTAGCCCAACCGCGCGCGTCCCCGCGCGCCGGCACCGGACGGACCCCTCCCCGCCCCGGCAGGGAGGGGTCCGCTCGTTCAACCCGTGGGTCGCCCTTCCACCGGGCGGAGTGGCGGTGGACGGCCGGATCACCGTCCGGTTTGCGCCCGCGTGAGGCGGACGACTGGCCGGCGGCGCCGCGGGGCGATAGATTCGGTGCCCAGGTACGGCATCCCCTCAACCGGAAAGAGCGACCGTGTCCGAAGCCACATTCCTGGTCCTGCGGAACGCCGGGGTCTTCCTCATCGTGACCGCCGCGATCTACGGGCTGTGCCTGTGGATGATCCGCATCGAGGACGACCGCGCCAGGAGGCGCCGGTAGAAGCCCGACCGCCGGAACAAAGGACGACCCTTCGCCCCCCGGGCGGGGGTCGTCGCCGTTCGGGGCCAGGGGCCTTCACCTGCCGTGGAACGGGTCTGCGGACGGCCCCTCCGGCCGCAGGCGCGGTCCATCCTCTCCTCCGGACCCTCCCTCCGCCCCCGTGCCCGCGAGCATGATTCGTGCACACTTCGTCCTGCACCTTCGGCATGCCGGCAGCCCCGTTCCCGAGCTTCCCCGGGATGAACCGCCACCCCTCCGCTCCCATGTAAGACGCAACTCCCCGCACCATCCGCGCGTCCGGACGCCAGGGACCGTGGCACCCTTCCGGACCGCGCCGACCCGGACTCTCTCCGGCCGGCCGGGCCGACAGGAGTGCGCTCCCCGAAGACCCCGCGGAGGCTCGCGCGCAGGTCGGGATCGTATTACACTACGCGGAAGGGCCCCGCGCGTCGTCCGGGGCGCCCGGGCAGGATCCGGCGATTTGCAAGTACCAGTACTCACGGGAGGTTCCATGAGAAAGCCCATTAGCAAGCACGCACTTCGCCGCGCCATGGAGCGCGTTCAGGGGGAGGGACTGCTGCAGTGGAGCGAACCTACGGGAGCGGTCGTGGACCGTGTCTGGCACGAGATCGAGAAGGAAGCCTTCAACGGGAAAAAGCCCACGGGACAGACGGTGGCGCGGAAGCGGAGGAGCGCCGCCATCGCGGGGGGAGGCGAGCCGGAGGCGGAGCCGGAAGCGGAGGTGTAGACCCGCGACCCGGACGCCGGATTCCTTTGCGGCGTACGGACCGCGCAACGGAGAGCCCCGGGAGACCCCGGGGCTCCCTTCGCGCGGAGCTCCTGTTCAACCTCTCCTTCCTGGCCCTCGCGGCCGTACTCCTTTCCCTGTGCAGCGCCGCGGTGCTGGAACCATCCGCTTTCCGCGGCCGGCAGACCCTGTGGGCGCTCCTCCTCCTGGTGGGGGTGGACGTGGCGGTGTTCGTGGTCCTGGGGAGCTACCTGGTGGGGCGGCTGGTGGTGCGTCCGCTCTCCGAAGCCGCCGCCGCCGCCACCGCCATCGCGGACGGCGACTACCAGCGCCGCGTCCCGCCGGGCGAGACCCGCGAGGTGGACGCCCTGGCCACGGCGCTCAACCGGCTCACGGACCAGCTCCTGAACAACCAGACGCGGCTGGCCGACAACGTCCGCTCCCTGGACGAGTCCAACCGGCTCCTGGTGTCCACCCAGCGCGACCTGGTCCAGGCGGAGAAGCTGGCCTCCATCGGGAGGCTGGCGGCGGGGGTGGCGCACGAGATCGGCAACCCGCTCGGGGCGCTCCTCGGCTACGCGGCCGTACTTCGCCGCCGCGGCGTCGACGACGAGCTCATCGAGGGCGTGGAGCGGGAAGCGAAGCGTATCGACCGGATCGTGCGTAGCCTCCTGCAGTACGCACGCCCCCACAGCGCCCCGCGCGAGGCGGTGGACATCAACGCCTCGGTCCTGCGCGTCGTGGAGCTGCTGCGCGGGCAGGGATGGCTCCGGGAGGTGGAGGTGCGGCTGCAGCTCGAACCGGACCTCCCCCCGGTCCAGGCGGTGGCGCACGACATGGACCAGGTCTTCCTCAACCTGCTCACCAACGCCGAAAGGGCCATGGAGGGGCGGGGGAAGCTGACCGTGCACACCTCCGTCCGGCACTTCGAGCCACTCGGCCGGATCGCCCCGCGGCGCGCCGACGACCCGCCCGGGGTCGACTACTCGCACCTCCGCCGCCCACGCCACGCCTCGCACCGCGACGCCAACCGGCTGGAGCCGGGGGACGAGGTGGTGCAGGTGGTGGTGGCGGACACCGGCTCGGGGATCCCTCCGGAGATGGTGGACGCCGTCTTCGACCCCTTCTTCACCACCCGCCAGCCCGGCGAGGGCACCGGCCTGGGGCTCGCCATCGTCGCCGGCACGGTGACGGAGTTCGGGGGCCGGGTGGAGGTGTCGTCCGCCAGCGGGGGCGGCGCCGTGTTCACTCTCTCCTTTCCCACTGGCAGACGCGAACCGTGAGCTCGGGCCGTATCCTGGTGATCGACGACGAGGCGGGGCTCCGCCATACCCTTCAGCTCCTCCTGCGCGAGGAGGGGTACGAGGTGGCCACCGCGGAGGACGGGGAGGCCGGGCTGCGTACGGCCTTTGCCGAGGCCCCCGACCTGATCCTGTGCGACATCCGGATGCCGCGCCTGGACGGCCTCCAGTTTCTGGACCGGTACCAGGAGGCGGGAGGGACAGCGCTGGTGGTCGTGATGAGCGCGTACGGATCGCTGGACACCGCCATGGAGGCCATGCGCCGGGGCGCGTACGACTACATCTCCAAGCCCTTCAACGCCGACGAGGTCATCCTCACCCTCCGCAAGGCCGAGGAGCGGGAGCAGCTCCGGCGGGAGGTGGACCGGCTCCGCAGGCGGGTGGGGGAGGTGGAGGGGTTCGAGGAGGTGGTGGGACGTTCCCAGGTGATGCGGGAGGCGCTGGACCTCGCCGCGCGGGTGGCTCCGTACCCCTCCACCGTGCTGATCACCGGGGAGAGCGGCACCGGGAAGGAGGCCGTCGCCCGCGCCATCCACCGCGCCTCGCCCCGGGCCGGGGGCCCGTTCGTCGCGGTCAACTGCGGAGCGATCCCGGAGAACCTCCTGGAATCCGAGCTGTTCGGCCACGAGAGGGGCGCCTTCACCGGGGCGGACCGGACGCGCGAGGGGCTGTTCATGGAGGCGAACGGGGGGACACTCTTCCTGGACGAGGTCGGGGAGCTCCCCCTTCCGCTGCAGGTCAAGCCCCTCCGCGTCCTCCAGGAGAGGCGGGTGCGGAGGGTAGGCGGGTCGGCGGAGATTCCGGTGGAGGTCCGGGTGCTGGCGGCCACCTCCCGCGACCTGGTGGAGGAGGTGCAGGAGGGACGTTTCCGCGACGACCTCTTCTACCGGGTCAACGTGGTGCAGATCCACCTCCCGCCGCTGCGCGCCCGCCCGGAGGACATCCCGCTCCTGGCCGAGCACTTCCTCCGCCGCCACGCCGCGCGGTTCGGGCTTCAGGCCCGGGAGCTCCCGGCGGGCCTGCTTCCCGTCCTGGCAGCGTACACCTGGCCCGGGAACGTGCGCGAGCTGGAGAACGTAGTGGAGCGGGCGTTGATCCTTTCCGGCGGGGAGATCCGCGAGGAGCACCTCCCCGCCCACGTCCGCACCGGAAACCACCCCTTCCACATCGCCCCGGACGACGCTGACCTCTCCGTCAAGCGCAGGCTCCCCGCGCTGGAGCGGGAGCTGATCGCCCGCGCGCTGCAGCGCACCCAGGGGAACCGCACCCGCGCCGCCGACCTCCTGGAGCTCTCGGTGCGGGCGCTGTCGTACAAGATCCAGGACTACGGGCTGGAATAGCTCCCGGCGGGCCGGTATTGCGGGTGCGGGCACGTGCGCGTATCTTGTGCCGATCTTCGCACGGATACGGCGCAAACCCCCTTCTTCCGGTCCATGCCTGTCACGCTCCCCTCCCGCGGGTCCTCCGGTTTCACGCTGTTCGAGCTGATGGCGGTGGTGCTGATCCTGACGATCGCCGCCGCGCTCGCCTTCCCCCGCTTCGACGCCCTGACGGCACGGACCCGCTCGCGGGGAGCGCTGGACCGGGTGGCGGCGGACCTGTACTACGCCCGCATCCTGGCGGTGAGGGAGGGACAGCGGGTCGTCCTCCGCTTCACCCCCATCGCCGACGGGTCGGGGTGCCATTCCCCCGTCTACACGCTGGTGGTGCTCTCCACCCCCGAGCGGGAGGCGAAGCGGACGGAGCTGGAGCTTGGCCCGGCCGCGTGCGTCCAGTTCGGGTCTACCGACTCGGTGGTCTTCAACTCGCGCGGGCTTCCCGCCGCGCTCAACAACCGCAGGATCTACGTCCGGTCCGGCCCCGCCACTGACTCGCTGGTCCTTTCCCGGCTCGGGCGCGTCTGGCGCTCCTACTGACTTCGCTTCGGCGGGGGTGGAGCGGGAGAAAAGTTTTCCGCAAAACGCAAGCTTTCCCGCGTTCTGCCTCCTCTCCGATACAAGGAATCCGTGTGTTTCCGCGGGTTTTCCGCAGGCACGCATCTTTCCTTGGACGGGGGCATGAACCCACCGTCCACTGCCGTACGAACTCGCGAGGGTGGGTATACCCTCGTCGAGCTTCTGGTCGTTCTCATGATGGTCGCGATCGGCGTCAGCGTCGCCGCGCCCTCCGTTCGGGAGGCCATGACGCGCAACCGCACCCGCGCCGCCGTCGACAACCTCACCTCGGACATCGCTCTGGCGCGTATGTACGCGGTCCGCGAGGGGTGGCCCGTCTCCGTCCGCATCGACTCACCCACCGTATACCGGGTGACCATTGACACCTCCGCCCTCAACCCCAGGCTCATCAAGCGCGTGCGCCTCACCGACGAGTTCGCCGGGGTGCAGCTCTCCCCGGGCTCCGGCACCCTCACCTTCAGCGCGCGCGGCCTCCTGCGCCGCGCCGACTTCGCCGTGATCCGCGCCACCCGGCAGGGGGCAAGTGACTCGGTGGTCGTCACCAGCGTCGGACGGACGTATCGTGGGTACTGAGAATCGCTCGCGGGGGAGCCAGGCCGGCTTCACCCTGATCGAGGTGCTGTTCGCCATGCTGATCCTCGCGGTGGGGCTCCTGGGTATGGAGGCGCTGGGGATCGGAGCCGCGCGCGCCGTGAACCCCGCGCAGCGGCAGGGCGCCTTCGTCACCACCGCCACCGACACCCTGGAGCGCACGCTGAACCGGATCCGCCGCGGGGAGGTGGTGAACGACGGCACCTTCCCCTACACGGCGGGGAACACCGATACCGTCCGGCTGGTGATCTCCACGAATGGACGGGTGCGCACCGTCGCCGTGACGGTGGTCCCCAACCCGGCGTCCCGGGTCCTCTCCCGGAGCGACAGCCTGAGGATGGTGGGATATGTGTTCCGCTGAGCACGGCCGGCGGGGGAGTGCCGGATTCACCCTGGTCGAGGTCATGGTGGCGATGATGATCACCGGCATCCTCGCCACGGTGATCTTCCAGCTCGTCCAGGGGCAGGGGCGCTTCGTCGCCATGCAGAGCGGCCGCGAGGAGGTGCAGGACAACGCCCGCGGCGCCCTGGAGCTGATCGCCAGCGAGCTCCGCTCTCTCCCGGCGGAGGGGATCCTCAGCGCCGACTCCAACTCGATCCGCTTCCGGCTCCCCCGCGCTTGGGGCGTGCTCTGCGATGCCCCGGCGGCGCTGGGGGGGTTCGTGGGGGTCGCGTTCCCGGACAGCACCTTCCCCGTGGAATTCCCCTCTCCGTTCGCGGCCGGCGACTCGGCCTGGATGCTGGGGATCCCGACCGTCGCCGGCGGCACCGGCGGCCCGTACGTGCAGGCCCGCATCACCGGTGTCGCCGCCGACAACGGGAGCTGCGCGGCGAACCTGGGGCTGGCGCCTACCAGCCCGGCTACCCGGCAGCGGTTCAACCTCGCTGCGCCGTCGGGGGCGACCGTGGCCGGGCCCGGTGAGGCGGTGTTCCTCTTCCAGACCGTCGCCTACGACGTGGGCACCAGCAGCGGGAGCAACCCCCCGGGCGTGTGGCTGCGCCGGCGGCAGGGGTTCTCCAGTCCCGACCCCCTGGCCGGGCCCCTCCAGGCCGCTGACGGAGCCACCACCAGCCCGCAGGGGCTACGGTTCACCTACTTCTGCGGCGGGCAGGCGCTCACTCCCAGCCAGATACTCGTCCCGGCCAACCTGGCCACCGTCGACCGGATCCGGATCAAGGTCGCCGTGCAGAGCCGCAACCGCACCCGCTCCGGGACCGGGACCGGCTCGCGCGAGACCCAGACCGACTCCGTCACCGTGCACCTGCGCAACAACCCCGGAGGCGCGGCATGCCCCATGTAGCCCCCACGAACCCGGAGCGACGCCCGTCCCGCCTGGACCGCCGAGGGGTGGCGCTTCCCATGGCGCTCCTCGGGCTGGTGGTGGTCACCCTCCTGGTGACCACCGCGCTCCTGACCTCGTCCACCGAGCTGGCGCTGAGCAGCGCGCACACCGACGGCGCACGCTCGCTGTACCACGCCGACGCCGCCATCCAGGGGTTCGTCGGGCAGCAGGCGGCACTGGGCGGGTCGGAAGCGCTCCGCCCCGACACGGTATACACCTACCAGCTCCCGGGTGGCGAGAGCTACCGCATCCGGGTCAACCGGCTGGTTTACCTCACCGGCAACAACCCCAACGGCTCCGCGTGGTCCCGCGAGACGTACGCGCTGGTGGCGTCGCCCTCCAGTGGACGGGGGCGGGTCGTGGGCGCGCTCATCCGCGCCACGCGCAACGCCCTCACCCTCGTGACCAACTTCACCTCGGGCGCGGTCTCCGGGGGTGACTTCAAGATCCAGGGGAACGCCACCATCAGCAACCGGAGCGAGAGCTGCGCCGACACCGCCAACAATGCGCTGGAGGTGTCGGCGGGATCCAAGGTGACGATCTCCGGGAATCCCACCGTCGTCGGAGACATCGACACGCTGGCGTACGACAAGAGCCAGCTGGTCGGGAACATCCTGGGTGGGGTATCGCTCGATTCGCTCTCCCGGTACGCCAACATCAAGTTCGGTCCCCGCTTCAACAAGCCCGCGTTCAACGGCCGCGTCAACTCCGGAAACACCGGGGATTACAACTGGGGGTGCCCGGCTTCGCTGGGAGTCAGCTGCGGGAGCGACCCCGACACCGCCCACCTCCCCGTGGTGGCCATCGACGCCAACGGCGGTACGGTGACCATCGAGGGCGACTGGGGGCAGGGGATCCTGGTGGTGGTGAACGGAAGCCTCGCGCTGCGGGGGAACTTCATATACAACGGGATCATCCTGGTGGAGAAGGACCTCAACATCGGCGGCGGCCAGGGACAGTTCGACGGCAAGATCGAGGGCGCAGTGCTCTCCCTCGGCCAGAGCAGCACCATCGAGGACGGCGTCCAGGGCAACGCGGTGATCCGGTACAGCAAGTGCGCGATCAAGGCGGCCGAGAACGCCCTCAACGGGAACGGGCTGGCCTCGGCGGCGCAGAACTTCGCGGAGGGTACCTTCGCCTGGTTCGAGGTGGTGCGCTGAGGCGATGCCTCCGACTCGGGCTTCTTGACGCCCAATCGGCCGCGCGGTATCCTTCGGAGAAACCAGCCAACCTGCGGCGGCGGCCCCCGCGCGGACCGCCGCCGGTCTTCGTCGGTGGGCGCTCCGCCCCCTCGTTTCGCAACCGTCTTCACATCGAATGGTTTCCTTCCTCCGCCGCGGCAAGAGCACGGTCGGGCTGGACATCGGCAGCGGCTTCATCAAGGTGGCGGTCATCGACCACTCGGGGAGCGAGCCGGAGCTGACCCACGTGTCGCATACCCCGCTGATCTCCGACGCTATCGTCGAGGGGGAGATCATGGACCCCCAGCTCGTCGCCGAGACGGTGCGGTCCATCTTCGACACCTCGGGGATCAAGCCCAGGAACGTGGTGATCTCGGTGGGCGGGCGCGACCTGATGGTCAAGAAGATCCAGATGGACCGGATGAAGGAGGCGGATGCCCGCGAGGTGATCCGCTGGGAGGCGGAGCAGTACGTCCCCTTCGACATGGAGAACGTGCGGCTCGACTTCCAGATCCTGGACCCGCTGGACGACGGGCTGCAGATGAACGTCCTTCTGGTGGCCGCCAAGCGCGACCTGGTGGACCAGAAGGTCGCCCTCCTGCGCGATGCAGGGATCTCGCCCACCATCGTGGACGTGGACGCCTTCGCGCTCTTCAACGCCTTCGAGTACAACTACCCGGAGGTCCGGGACGGGACGCTCGCCCTGGTGAACGTGGGGCACGAGGTCTCCACGGTGAACGTCCTCCAGGGAGGGACGCCGGTGCTCACCCGCGATATCCCCTTCGGCTCGCGACGGCTGCACGAGGAGCTGCGTCGCCTCCAGGGGCTCACCAGCGAGGAGGCCGAGGCGGTCCTGCAGGGTCACTCCCCCCGGGCCGGCGAGTTCCGTCACCTCCTCGCCGAGGTCTGCGAGGAGCTGGCGATGGGGATCGAGCGTGCCGTCGCCTTCCTGTCCATCGACAGCTCCGCCGGCCACGCGCTGGGGCGCATCTATCTCTCCGGGGGGGGCGCCCGGATCCCCGGGCTGATGGACGTGGTCGCCACACGCCTACGGGCCCGTACCGAGATCGCCAACCCGCTCCAGCGGCTCCGGGTGAGGCCGGGGGTCACCGCCCTCTTCCCCGTCGACGAGCTCGCTCCCATGCTGATGCTCCCCGTGGGACTGGCCCTCAGGACCGCCGCCTGATTCAGGGACCTCTCTCTTGATCGAGATCAATCTCCTCCCCGCCGGGGAGAAGAAGCGCCGTCCCGCGAGGCGGGCGGGAGCCGCTCCGCGGCTCCCCGCGGTTCCGAAGTTCGGGGGCGATCCCTACATGGCCGGCCTCGGGGGGCTGGCGATCCTCCTG
>DATAAL010000203.1:0-4027 GCA_036260145.1 Longimicrobiaceae bacterium
GGGCACTCCATCGACCGGGAGCTGCACGGCTCGGGTCCCAACATCGACAACCTGGAGACGCGGGACGTCCGCCGGCTGATCCCGGGGGTGGGGTTCTCGGTGGAACCGGGGATCTACCTCGCGGGGGACGTGGGCTTCCGCACCGAGATCAACGTGTTCATGGGACCCGACGGGCCGGAGGTGACCACCCCGGCGCCGCAGCGGGAGGTGTTCGCCCTCCTCGCGGGCGAGCCGGCAGCCTGATGCCCGACCGGCACGCCATCCCCCGCGTCTGGGAGCCCGGGGAGCTGGACTCCCCCGGACTGCGGCTGCTGGGCGTGATCCACAGCGAGCGTCGTCGGGCCCCGATCTGGGAGGCACCCTCCGGCGGGCCGGTCGACGCCGGGCTGGTGCGCCACCGCGACCTGGCGGCGCTGGTGTATCCGGGGGCGCTCCGGGTGGACGCGCTGGACCTGGACGACGTTAGGGCCCACCACCGGCGGCTGGAGTCCATGCTGCAGCGGGAGACGGTGGTCCCCGCGCCGTACGGGGTGGCGTTCCGCGGGGAGAAGGAGGTGGTGCGCTTCCTCCGCGAGCAGTACACCGAGCTGGGGGACGCGCTGGTGTTCGTGGAGGGGAGGTGGGAGTTCCGGCTGCACCTCACTCCCGAGGAGCCGGACTTTCCGGAGGCGCTGGCGCTGGACCTGGCGACCCACGTGTACGCGGAGCTCCGGAAGCTCGCCCACGCCGCGGTCCCCTTCCCCCGGGGGGAGCCGCGGGCGTTCAGCTCGGCCTTCCTGGTGGACCGGGTGGGGACGCGGGGCTTCCTGGAGCGGGTGGAGGAGCTGGGTGCCGAGCACTCCGACCTGGCGCTGGACGCCACGGGTCCCTGGCCCCCTTACGACTTCGTGCGGATCCGGCTCGAAGCCCCCTGAGGACCGGAAGGGTGTGTCCGTCCAGGGGTGCGGCCGGACGGGTGGCGCTACCGACGACCTCCTTCCGCGCTCCCTTGACAACGGGTTGATCTTTTGTCGTCCCCGGGGAGCGCCTCCCCGACCGGTTCAGCCGTCCTTCGACCGTCCACCATGCAGATCCAGTTCGAGATCCTTCCCCTCCGCACCCGCTACGCCTTCCACATCGCGCGGCAGGCCGCGCCCCCGGAGCGGCACGACGTCTGGGTGCGGCTGCGCGACGGCGAGGGATACGAGGGGTGGGGCGAGGCCGCGGCGACCCCCTTCTACGGCGAGACTGCCCATACGGTGACCGCCGTCCTCCCGCTGCTGGCGGAGGCGCTGGAGCGGTCCGCCGCCGGCGACCCGTTCGCGCTGGAGCGGATCGAGGAAGCGCTCGCGCGCTCCATCGGGCGGAACCCCGCGGCGAAGGCTGCCGTCTCCGCGGCGCTGCACGACCTGGTGGGGAAGCGGCTCGGCGTCCCCGTCTGGAAGCTGTGGGGGCTGGACCCGGCTGCGACGCCGCTCTCCTCCTTCACCATCGGGATCGACGAGCCGGAGGTGATGCGCCGGAAGGTGCGCGAGGCCGCCTCCTACCCCATCCTCAAGATCAAGGTGGGCGGAGCGCGCGACGAGGAGGTCCTGCGCCTGGTCCGGGACGAGGCGCCCGACAAGATCCTCCGGGTGGACGCCAACACCGGCTGGACGGCCAGGCAGGCGATCGCCGCCCTGCCGATGCTGGTAGAATACGGCGTGGAGCTGGTGGAGCAGCCGCTCCCCAAGCACGACCTGGAGGGGCTGCGGCTGGTCCACCGGCGCTCCCCGCTCCCGATCGTCGCCGACGAGTCGTGCGAAACGGCGACGGACGTGGCGAAGCTGGCCGGCGTGGTGGACGGGGTCAACGTGAAGCTCGCCAAGTGCGGGAGCCTGCGCGAGGCCGTGCGCATCGTGCACGCCGCCCGCGCCCACGGGATGAGCGTGATGCTGGGGTGCATGATCGAATCCACCCTGGGGATCGCCGCCGCGGTGCAGCTCGCCCCCCTAGTGGACTGGGTGGATCTGGACGGCGCCGCCCTCCTGGCGGACGACCCTTTCCGGGGCCCGGGGCTGGAGCCGGACGGCCGCCTCCGCTTCAACACCGAGCCGGGGCTGGGAGTCACGCGGAGGCCCTCACCCGGCTCGCCGTAGGCTCGCCACCCTCTCCCACGAGGGGAGAGGGGAGCAACTGCAGGATCTCTCGGTCAGGTAAGCAGTTGCGTGAGGGATGACGGCCCGAAGGGGCGAGACCCGGGGGCAGTTTCCCGGGGCTCGACTCCGTTACGCATGGTAGTATCATGCGTTACGGAGCCGCAGCCCGACCCCCGCGTCAGCGGGGGGCACGCCCGGACCCCGAAGTTCATCTTCCGAAGGAACCACGTGTTCGTAGAAGTCGCGCTCCCGCTCCCCGTCCTCCACACCTTCACCTACGCCGTCCCCGAAGCGATGCGCGCGGCGGCGGTGCCGGGTGCGCGCGTCCTGGTCCCCTTCGGGCGCAGGGAGCGGATCGGGTGGATCGATCGCCTCTCCGAGACGCCCGGCACCGGACGGACCCTCCCCCTCCACGCCGTCCTCGACGACGCGCCCTGCGTCACCCCGGTGCTCCTGCGCCTGGGCCGCTGGATCGCCGACTACTACGTCGCTCCCCTGGGGCAGGTGCTGCGCACCGCCCTCCCCGCCGCCCTGTGCGACGCCTCCACCGACTACGTGGCCCTGCTGGACGGGGAGGGGTACGAGCCCGCCTCGCAGATGGAGGAGCGGCTCCTGGCCTGGTTGCGGGGGAAGGAGGGTCCGCAGGCAGTCGCGCGGCTGCGCCGGGAGTGCGGCGACCGGGTGTGGTGGCCCACCATCCGCCGGCTGGAGGAGCTGGGGATCGTCCGGGTGACCACGGAGGCGCCCCGGCTGGAGCCGGCGGTGCGCATCCGGCGGGTCCTGCACCTGGCGCGGGAGATCCCCAGCCTGGCGGAGCGCGACCGGATCTTCGGGCGGGCGAAGCGGCAGCGGGAGTGCTTCGAGACGGTGGAGGGGATGGGCGGCCGGGCCGACGTCCCACACCTGGTGGGGCAGCTCGGCTTCTCCTACTCCATCGTCAACGCCCTGGTGGAGAAGGGGGTGGCGCGGGTTGAGGAGGAGGTGGTGGCCCGCGATCCCTACGCGGAGATCGAGACCCCGGAGGCGCCCCGCTTCCCTCCCACCCCGCAGCAGGGAGCGGCGATCGAGGCGCTGGTGGCGGCCGGCCGCGACGAGCACCCCGGAACCTTCCTCCTGCGCGGCGTCACCGGGTCGGGGAAGACGCTGGTGTACATCGAGCTCCTCCGCGAGATCGTGGAGCGGCAGGGGCGCAGCGCCATCGTCCTGGTCCCGGAGATCGCGCTCACCCCGCAGACGGTGGGGCGCTTCAAGGCGGTGTTCGGCGACCGGGTGGCGGTGCTCCACTCCGCCCTCTCGGACGGGGAGCGGTACGACGAGTGGCGCTCGCTCCGCGCCGGGGAGAAGCAGATCGTGGTGGGAGCGCGCTCCGCCGTCTTCGCCCCGCTGGCCGACCTGGGCGCCATCGTGGTGGACGAGGAGCACGAGGGTTCGTACAAGCAGGGGGAGGCGCCTCGCTACCACGCCCGGGAGGTGGCGGTGGTCCGCGCGCAGATGGAGGGAGCGGTGTGCGTGCTCGGCTCCGCCACCCCCTCGCTGGAGAGCTGGGCCGCGGCGCGGTCGGGGAAGTTCCGCCTCCTGGAGCTCCCGGACCGGGTGGGCGGGCGCCCCCTCCCCGGGATCCGGGTGGTGGACCTGCGGGTGGAGCGGAAGCGGCAGCAGGCGTCCATCGGGCCGCTGCAGGAGCGGGGGCCCATCGTGGTCTCCGATGCGCTGGCGGACGCCGTCCGCGCCCGCCTCTCCCGCGGCGAGCAGACCATCCTCCTCCTGAACCGGCGCGGGTACGCCACCTTCGTGCAGTGCCGCGAGTGCGGGCAGGTGTGGCACTGCCCGCAGTGCAACGTCTCGCTCACCTACCACCGGCGCCGGGCCCGGCTCACCTGCCACTACTGCATGCACGAGGAGCCGGCGCC
>DATAAL010000204.1:0-2135 GCA_036260145.1 Longimicrobiaceae bacterium
GCGGGCGCGGACCGCGCTCCAGTCGGCGCCGTGCATGCGCGGGTCGTAGAAGTTGTCGCGCAGGTACGTCCACCCCTCCTCGAACACCGCCATCTTCTCGCGGGCGAAGTCCACCTCCATCTCCGCCGTCACCGCCAGGGAGCGCGGCTGCCGCGTCTCCAGCGGGACCACCTGGATCCGCCCCTGCTCCAGGTAGAACACCTCCTTGGAGTCCGGGGTGAACTGCGCGCTGCTCTTGAACCCCGGGGTGGAGGTGAGCTGCCGCGCCACCGCCGGCTCGCGGGACAGCTCGTCCAGCGAGTAGACGTACAGGTTCTGCTGGTTGGCCGCGCTGGCGACCATCAGCAGCCACTTGCCGTCCGGCGAGATGGTCTGCGAGGTCACGTCCACCCCCACCGGGAGGGGGCTCAGCCGGCGGCGGATCCCCTCGAAGACGATCTCCGTGGGCCTGCGCGATCCCCCCCTCTGGTTCCCCCGGGCCGCGGAGTCGGGAGCCGCGGGCGCGGCGGGCGCCGGGGCGGGAGTCTCGGGGCGCGTCTCCGGGCGGGGCTCCGGCCCGGGGAGGGTGCGCGGCGTCTCCTCGCGGAACAGGTCGCGGAACTGGTCCTCCCGGAACCGGGGGAGGCGGGGGACCAGGTCCACCCGCACCACCTGCCCGCTCTCCGTCCGCTGGCTGGTGTCCAGCACCAGGTAGGTGCCGTCCGGGCTCCACGACACCGTGTTCCCGAACACGTTCGCCAGGAAGCTGACCTGCCGGCTCCGCCCGCCCGCCACCGGCACCACGTAGGCGTGGGTGAACGACTGCTCGTCCGAGGACAGGTAGGCGATCCAGCGCCCGTCCGGCGACCAGGCGAACGGCCGGCCCGAGACGAAGGGAGGACGGTCCAGGTCGCCGGTGGCCAGCACCCGCTCCTCGCGGGTGGCGGGGTCCACCACCCGCAGCTCGCGCCCGCCGCGCGCGAAGGCGATCCACCTCCCGTCCGGGGAGAAGCGCGGCGACACGTCGTCCCCGGAGCCGCGGGTGAGCCGCGTCTCCGCGCGGGTACCGAAGTCGTACAGGTACAGGCTGGACTCGCCGTCGCGGTCCGAGACGTACACCAGCCGCCGGGAGTCCGGCGCCCAGACCGGCTGCGACTCGCGCCCCGGGGTCGTGGTCACCCGCTCCGCGTCCCCCCCGTCCCGCGCGGAGGCAGCGAACACCTCGCCGCGCACCACGAAGGCCACCTTCCTCCCGTCGGGCGAGAGGGCCAGCTCCTGGAACTCCTCGGTGAAGCGGCGGCGCTCGATCCCCGGCGCGGCGGCGGCACCCCGCAGCGTCACCGGGACCTCGGCGGCCTCCCCGCTCGCGGTGTCCAGCCGCCAGACGCGGAAGTCCCGCTCGAATACCAGCGTCCGCCCGTCCGGCGAGAGGGAGGGCCACAGGACCCGCCCGTCCCGGAAGCGCGTCACCTGGCGCGGCTCCCCTCCAGGGGTGAGGCTCCACACGTTCTGCGCGCCCCCACGATCGGAGACGTAGAAGAGCGTCCGCCCGTCGCCCCCCCACATCGGCCACCCCTCGCGCGCGCCCCGCGGCGTCACCTGCTCGTAGCGGCCGGGGCTCCCCGGGTGGAGGAGCCAGATCTCGCTCTGGTCCAGGTGGCTGCTCCCCCGCCGCCACCACTGCGCGGAGGAGACCCCGCGCGCCGTGAAGGCCAGCCTCGCCCCGTCCGGCGACTCGGCCGAGGCGAACTCGTTGACGTAGCGGTCGGCGCTGACCTGCACCGGCGTCCCCCCCTCCGCGCTCACCCGGAACAGGTCGTTCATCCCGGCGATGTCGCGGCTGGTGGAGGAGAAGTAGAGCCATCGCCCGTCGCGCGACCACCCGTCGAGCTGGTCGAAGCCGTCGTCGTGGGTGACGCGGCGCAGGTCGCCGGTGGCGAAGTCCAGGACGTAGACGTCGCCGTTCCCGGTGCGCGTGGAGACGAAGGCGAGCCGCCGCCCGTCGGGAGAGTACAGGGGGCGCTGCTCGGTGGCCGGGTGGGAGACCAGGAGCCGGGCCTGTCCCCCCGCCGCGGGCACCGTCCACAGGTCGCCGCCGGAGGCGAAGGCGATTTCGGAGCCGTCGGGGGAGATGGCCGGCTCGGCCAGCGAGGGAC
>DATAAL010000205.1:0-18134 GCA_036260145.1 Longimicrobiaceae bacterium
GTCATTATAGTCATAATGACCACGACAGGAGTGTGCGATGCCCAGGAAGCAACTCTCCGTCGCCGAAGCGAAGGCCAGATTCGCCGAGCAGGTTCGTGAGGTGGAGAACGGCGAGCCGGTGCTGATCACCCGGCACGGCAAACCGGTCGCCGCGCTGGTCCGTCCCGAGGACTTGGAGCGCCTGGAACGGCTCCGCGCCGCCGGCCCGGACAGCGGTCTCGCCAGCCTCGCGGGGGGGTGGGAAGGGTCCGAGGAGCTGGCCCGTGTCCTCGAAGCATCCCCGCGTATCGGGGAGCGCGAGACCATGGAGCTGGACTGACGGCCCGATGCCCTACCTCTTCGACACGGACGCGATCTCGGAGCTCCTCCGGCCGCGTCCCCTCCCCCGGTACGTGGAGTGGCTCCGGACCATCCCCCGGGAGGACCAGTTCACCGGCGCGGTGACGGTCGGCGAGCTGTTCAAGGGAGCGTACCGGTCTCCCGCGTGGGAGCGGCACCTCGCCAACATCGAGCAGCGCGTGCTCCCCGCCGTGACCGTGCTCCCGTACGACGCGGCGACGGCCCAGGTGTTCGGGAAGGTTCGCGCGGGGCTGGAGCAAGCGGGGACGATCCTCGCGGATGCCGATCTCCAGATCGCCGCGACGGCCATCCACCACGGCCTAGAGCTGGTGACCGGCAACCTGCGGCACTTCGAGCGCGTCCCGGGTCTTCTACTGAACCGGATTCTCGCGGACGCTCGCCGGTCCCAGTGAGCGGCGCTCCTATCCGACTACCCGCCAGGAAAGAGCTGAAGCAGTTCTTCGAAGCTGTTGATTACGAGATTCGCATCGTTCAATTGCTCTAGCGGTGCAGTATTCGTGATCGCCACCGTCCAGAGACCTGCGGCGCGTGCGGATTGAATGCCGATGGGCGAATCCTCCACAGCGATGACCTGATTGGGGAGCACACCCATACGTTCGACTGCCACTTGGTATGGTTCGGGATCCGGCTTCGGCCGTGAGTAATCCTGCTCAAGAACCAAGTCCGCGAAACACTCATCTATACGATGATGAGAGAGGACAATATGTACGAGTTCTGGTTCGGCAGAAGTAACCAGTACTAGGCGAAATCCCTGTGACAGCCGGTGGAGAGTAGGACGTACATTTGGATACAGAGGGGGTGGCGACTGCCGGGCAAGAGTCAACACCGTCTCTTGCTTCTCTATCGCAAGGGTGTTTGCGATTGTTGGATCGAGTCCGAGAGAATGTACAAACTCCTCTACAGACGCACCAAGGATTCGGTCCTTCAGAGCCTCGACATTAAGAGATCGCTCCTTCAGAACTTTGCGCCAGGCATCGAGGTGAAGAGGTTGTGAGTCAGTGAGTACTCCGTCAAAATCAATTGCTATCGCTTGGACATCCCTTTGTTCTGCCGTTTGACACATGGTTAATCACCAAACAACGCAAAGGCTACCACCCAGAGCCCATCAGCTAGAAGTACCATAGCAGCAATCATCCACGGTTCTTGCCAGTAACGGACTTCACTAAGATCTACCTTATCCCATCGCCGGATTTTTGAGGCCTGATGTGCTGCGACCGATATCACTAGAGCAACCATCGTGGTCATGCCAATCCCCGCCAGCCCTGCCGCTGCAACGAGAGTCTTGGTTGTATCCCCGGATTCCTTGAACAAGATGTAGCCGAATCCTGCAACAAGCGCGAGGAATACTTTCACGAAGAACTCGAAGTCCTTGTAGATCATCTCGTTGTGCTCTGCAATTCGAGTGGGATTGTCAGGCAACTCGATCTTTTTTGCGTCCCTTGCCCATCGCCAGAATTTCCCTACAAAGACTATGAGCAAGAAATTAGTAATTATAGGTGGCAAGAGAATAGCCATCCAAGCAAGGAACGGACACCAAGTAAGAATTGGGCAAGATGTCTCCATAAATTTCATCGTAGGGAAGGTGTTTGACTGATCAAGCCGCACCCGCTGCACCACCCCTGCCACCGCCAGGGCCCCCTCCTCCTCCCGCGGCTGCCCCACCACCTGCATCCCCACCGGGAGCCCGTCGCGGTCCAGCCCGCACGGCACCGAGGTCGCTGGCAGCCCCAAATTGGTCGGCACGAACGTAAGCGCGACCGAGTCAGCGTACGTGGCTATCTCTCGCCCACCAGCCGTCCGAGGAGAATTCTCCACGACAGAGAAGGGAGGGACAGCCGACGTGGGCGTCAGCTGGTGGTCGAAGCGCCGAGATCGTCGCTGCCGATCGCCGCCCGGCCATCCTTCGAAAGGTCGTCCAGGATTGCGACAAGCAGCCGCCAGAACCGCTCGGTCGAGCCGACGTGGACCCGCTCGCCCGGGGCATGCGCACCTTCGATGGCGGGTCCGAAGGAGACCATGTCCATCCCGGGAGCCCGCTCTCCGATGATCCCGCACTCCAGCCCGGCGTGCACCGCCATGATCTCGGGATCGCGGTCGAACAGGCCGCGGAACGTGCCTCGCGCCACCGCCAGCGCGCGCGATTCGAGGTCCGGCTGCCAGCCCGGGTATCCCGATATGTCGCTGACCTCGGCTCCGGCCGCCCGGGCGGCCTCCCGGATGGTGTTCGCCCCCTCTTCCAGGGCGGGGTCGTAGGACGACCGCAGCAGACAGCCGATCCGGACCTCGTCTCCTTCCGTCTCCACCGTCCCGACGTTGCTCGAAGTCTCCACGAGCCCCGGGATTGCGGAGCTCATCGCCAGCACTCCGCACGGCAGGGCCGTGAGAAGGCCGATCAGCCGGCCCGAGTCGTCCACGGTCCATGCCGCCGTCTCCTCCGGGCCGGCGGATTCGACCGCCACTTCGAGCCCGTCCTCGGAGCTCGCGTGCTGGTCGCGCAGGGCACGCGCCTCCTCTGCCAGCGCCGTCCGCGCCTCCTCTTCCGACCCCGCGGGAACGAAGACCGTCGCCGAGGCTTCGCGGGGGATCGCGTTGCGCGCGGTGCCGCCGTCGAACCGGGCCAGGCGAAGCTCGGCGCTGCCGGAGACGCTCTGTAGCAACCGGGCGAGGGTCCGGTTGGCGTTGAGGCGCGGCTTGTCGATGTCCATCCCGGAGTGCCCGCCGCGCAACCCGCCGATGCTCACCCGGAGGCCGGTCCAGCCGGACGGGACCGCGGTCCGGGGCATCCGCAGGGTGAGCATCGCGTACCGGCTCCCCGCGCACCCGACGCACAGCGACCCGTCCGTCTCGTTGTCGAGGTTCAGCAGGATGCGGCCTCGCAGCAGCCCGGGGTCGAGCGCCTGGGCGCCGACCAGCCCGGTCTCCTCCTCGACGGTGAAGAGGAGGTCGAGCGGACCGCGCGCGACCTCCGGGCTCTCCGCCGCGTGCAGCATCGCCGCGACGCCGATCCCGTTGTCCGCCCCCAGCGTCGTCCCCTCGGCGCGGATCCAGTCTCCCTCCCGCACCGGGTGGATGGAGCCCTGCTCGGGGTC
Organism: Longimicrobiaceae bacterium; assembly: GCA_036260145.1. GTDB lineage: Bacteria > Gemmatimonadota > Gemmatimonadetes > Longimicrobiales > Longimicrobiaceae > JAFAYN01. The sequence continues at coordinate 3,450 of DATAAL010000205.1, forward strand.
GTAGGGGGTGTCCGGCTCCCGCTGGCAGACCATGTCCAGGTGGCTCTGGAGGACCACCACCGGTGCCTGCTCCCGGCCCGACGGCGCGGGCACGTGGACGCACAGGTTGCCGGCCCCGTCTTCCCGGACGGCGTAACCGAGCCGGCCGGCCCAGTCGCGGACGTACTCCGCCATCCGCTCTTCCCTGCCTGACGGCCGGGGAATGCGGGTGATCGCCGCGAAGTGCCTCCACAGCCCCGCGGGGCGCAGACCGTCGAAGACGGAGGGCTCCGGCATCGCTTCACTCATGCTCAGTCGAACGGTTACGGGACCGATCTATTCCCCGGACTCCCCGCCGGTGGGAGCGGGGGACGGCAGCCCCACCTCTCGCACCCTCTGCACCACCGCCGCCACCGCCAGCGCCCCCTCCTCCCCCCGCGGCCGCCCTACCACCTGCATCCCCACCGGCATCCCGTCCCGGTCCAGCCCGCACGGCACCGACGCCACGGGCAGTCCCGTCATGCTCAGCACGAAGGTGGGCGCGATCCAGTCCACGTACGTCTCCATCTCCCGTCCGCCCACCGTACGCGGGTAGTTCTCGACCACGGGGAAGGGAGGGACGGCCATGGTCGGCGTCAGCAGGTGGTCGAAACGACCGAACAGGGCGCGGAGCTCCTCCCAGATGCGCCTGCGCGCCGCCTCGGCCGCGCCCAGCTCCTCCACGCGGGTCCCGAGCCCTGCGCGGAGGTTGTTGCCGACGTTGACGCCGAAGCGCTCCAGCTTGTCCAGGTGTGGGTACAGCATGGACACGAACCAGAGCCCCCGCAGCGCCAGGAACGCCTTCCGCGCGTACGACAGGTCCAGCTCGATAGTCTCCACCTCCGCCCCGGCCGCCGCCAGCGCCTCCACCGCCTCCCGGCACACCCGCTCCACGTCCGCGTCGATCCCGATTCCCGCGATGTCCGGGCAGTACGCCAGCCGCAATCCCTTCGGATCCGCGTTCCGGACGGCGGCTACGAAGTCCCGCCCCTCCACCGGCTGCGCGAGCGGCGACAGGTCGCTGGGCCCGGCGATGGCCTGGAGCGCGAGTGCCACGTCCTCGGCGGTGCGCCCCATCGGCCCGGTCACCTGCATCGTGTCCCACAGGTAGTCGCTGGGTACGGTGGGGACCAGGCCCACGGAGGGGCGGATCCCCACCACCCCGCAGAACGACGCCGGGATGCGGAGCGACCCGCCCAGGTCCGTCCCCTCGGCCAGCGCGATCATCCCCGTAGCCAGGCCGCACGCCCCGCCACCAGTGGAGCCGCCCGCGCTCCGCTCCGGGTCCCAGGGGTTGCGCGTGCGCCCGAACACCTCGTTGAAGGTGTTCCCCCCCGCCGCGAACTCGGGGCAGTTGGTCTTCCCCAGCACCACGGCGCCCGCGTCGCGGAGGCGCCGCACCACCAGCGCATCCTCGGGGGGTACGTGGTCGGCGAAGAGTGGCGAGCCGAAGGTGGTCCGCAGCCCCGCCACCTGCGTCACGTCCTTGATCCCCACCGGGAGCCCCGCCAGGATCCCGGGGTCCTCGCCCCGCGCCAGCCGCCGCTCCAGCGCCTCCGCCTCCTCGCGGACGCGCGGGTTGAGCGTGACCACCGCGTTGAGGACACCGTTCAGGCGCTCCACCCGCTCCAGGCAGGCGTCCAGCACCTCCACGGGCGACAGCTCGCGGGCGCGGACCCGCCGCGCCAGCTCCGCGGCGGGAAGCAGGGCCAGGTCGTTCTCAGCCATCGCCCCCAGAGGGGGTGAGGGTGGCGCGGGACCGCGTGAGGGATGCGAGCCCGGAGGGGCGAGACCCCGCGGCAGTTGGCGGGGGCTCGACTCCGTTACGCACGGTGGTATCGTGCGTTACGGAGCCGCAGCCCGGCCCCCCGCCAGGGGGGACACGCCCAAACATGCGGTTGCCGTTCAAAGCAGTTCCGGAAAGCGTCATCACGGATTCGCCGGCCACTCGCCGTCGAACGCCACCACGCGCGCGAACGCCGCCTCGCCCCCCTGGAACTTCCACGGAAAGCACCCGATGATCATCCGCCGGTTCTGGATCTCCGGCGCGCTGATCTCCCCCCCCAGGTTCTCGATGTGCATGCAGTTGTGGATGAACAGCTTGTTGTGCGTGAGCTGGTAGTCCTCGTCGGGGAAGAGCCGCGCCACCGCCTCGGGCCCGCCGAACTTGGCCTCGGCCCTGGCGCGCACCCGGTCGCAGTGGCCGTGCATCCCCTTCCCCAGGAAACGGCCGATGGGGAGGTCCATGGGGTGGTCGGTGGACACCACGTCCACGCCCCAGATGTGGACTTCCTTCTCGCGCAGCCAGGGCACCATGTCCGGGTGCGCGCCCGGGTGCAGGTGGATGTACTTCTCCTCGTCGGCCTCGTCGCCCCACTGGGCGTAGCGGTGCCACCCGGTGTGCAGGATCACGATGTCGCCCTTCCGCACCTCCACCCGGTCCTCGATCATCTTCGGGGTGTAGAGCCCCAGCTCGTCCATCTCGTCGGTGAGGTCCACGATCACCCCGGGGCCGCACAGCCACTCCAGCGGGATCTGGTCGATGGTCATCCCCCTGGTGACGAAGTGGCGGGGGGCGTCCAGATGCGTCCCCATGTGGTTGGAGGTCATGATGTACTGCGCGTTGACCCCGTGCTCGGCCTTGCGCTTGATGTACTTCACCTCGAAGGGCGGGTAGTACGGCCAGAACGGCGCCTGCTCGTTCAGGGGCTGCGACAGGTCGTACATCTTCATCGGGCGGTCTCCGTAGTTCGTGGTGTGGTCATGGTAATGAAGAAACGGCGACGGCTGAGGGGAATCATGGCGGCCCCTCCACCACCTCCTCGCCGGCGAGGGTGGAGAGCGGCTCCGCGCGGTACATCACCAGGGGCCCGTCCACGCCAAGGTGCCAGACGGGCTCACCCGCGGGCGTGACCTCGTAGACCTCGATCGGTCCGGAGCCCCCCGCCAGCCCCGCGCTGGTGCCGAATCCCACGAGGGTGTTTCCGCCGGGGAGCCGCCGCGCCGAGCTGACCACGGAGGCGAAGTTGGCGCGCGGCGGCCGCCACTCCCACACCCGCCGCGCCACCCCGCCGAAGAGGTCGAACTCCACGGCGCGCGACGAGCCGCCCTGCTCGTGGCGGTTGTCGAAGAGCACCACCCGCCCGGGCGCGATCTCCCGCGCCGTGTGCTGCCCGGTGAACTGCTCGCCCGGCGCCAGGGGGATGGTGGCGTTCACCCCGCCCAGGCGCCACTCCACCGGCCCCCAGCCGGGGGAGATGGAGATCACCTGGTTCCAGTAGTGGATGCTCAGCAGCACGTTCTGCCGCGGGCCCAGGGCCAGCGCGTTGGCGTGCAGCCACTCCCTGTCGAAGCGGGGGCCGCGGTCGCGCTGCGGCGAGAAGTGGTCCCACGCGCTCCAGCGCTTCACCACCGTCCCCGCCTCGGGCGACCACTCCCACACCGCGTCACCCAGGAGCGGCGCGCCGTCCGCCGTCCGCCGGTCGAAGGCGATGACCAGCAGCGTGTTGGACGGAGTGGCGATCACGTCGTGGTGCATCTCGCCGCGGCCGGCGACGTCCTGCGCCAGCTCGCGTACCACGGTCCCGGCCGGCGTGACCTCCACCAGCCCGCGGAGCTGGTCCAGGAAGACGAAGTTCCCGTTCCGGCGGCGCGTCATCCCGTAGGGCACGCCCTGCCCGCGCCAGTACCAGACGACCTCGCCCGCGCCGTCCACGACCACGTAGCCCCGGAAACCGTCCGCGCGGTAGAGGTGCAGCAGCACCAGCGGCGTCGTGGGCGTCCCGGTGGCCGCGAGCCGCACCTGCGCCAGGTCGGCGGGGAGCGGTGCCGTGCCGAAGGTGCCCTCCCGGTCCGATCCCGCGATCCGCCAGGTGTACGTCCGCCCGGCGCGCAGCCGGGCCAGCGGCAGCGTGTGCTTCACCGCACGCGGCGAGCGCACGCGCAGCCGCGGCGCGCCTTCGGTCCAGTAATCCACGACCAGCGGGTCCGGCCGGGCGAGCTCCACCGTCAGCGTCCGCGCCAGCGGTCCGGAGCCGGCCAGCTCCGCCGACACCACCTCCGGCGGCCGAGCGCCTGTCACGGAGTCGCACGCCGCGAGCGCCAGGAGCAGCAGCAGGCGCCCGCCTCGCCCTCTCGCCGGTGCCGGAGCGGTCATGGCAGCCCGGGAACCGTAGGCCCCGCGCGTACCTCGGTCGCGGGAGCGGACCGCATGAGGAGCGCGTACGTCACGAAGGAGACGAGGGTCGCGGAGAACCACGCCCCGTCGAAGAGGAACCTGAGTCCGGGCGCGACCAGCCCCGCCAGCGCCACCGCCACGCCGACTGCCAGGGCGACGACGGCGCGCGGGTTGACGCCGCCGGCGTAGCGGTAGGGGCCGTGCTCGTCGTACAGGGCGCGCACGTCCAGTCTGCCGCGGCGCACCAGCGTGTAGTCGGCCAGGATCACCCCGCCCACCGCGCCCAGGAGGCCGCTGTAGGTGAGCAGCCACCCCTGGTACAGGTCGAGCAGCTTCCAGGGGAAGATCACCAGCCCGAAGACGGCCGCGATCACCCCCCCGGCGCGGAAGGAGATGCGCCGCGGGGCCAGGTTGGCCAGCGTGAATGCGGGGGAGACGATGTTCGCGGCGATGTTGGTGGTCAGCGTGGCCACGGCGATCACCACCATCGATACCAGGCCCAGCCACGCGCTCCCCTGCTCGCGCGTCAGCCGGGCGACCAGCTCCACGGGGTTCCAGATGGCCTCGCCGTAGACGAGGATGGTGGCGCTGGTGACGGCGATGCCGATGAAGGCGAAGAGCGGCATGGTGGTCAGCAGGCCCAGCGCCTGGCCCACCGTCTGGTCGCGCTGGCTGCGCGCGTAGCGGGTGAAGTCGCTGATGTTGAGCGAGAGGGTGGCCCAGTACCCCACCATGGCCGTCACCCAGGGGAGGAACACGCCCATCGTGAAGCCGTCGCGCGGTCCGCCGCCGGCCGAGAGCCGCTCGGCGCCCCCCAGCATCCTCCCGAACCCGCCGGAAACCTCGGCGCCCCACCAGAGCAGCGCCAGCCCCGCGGCGATCAGGAGCGGCGCGGAGAGCGTCTCCAGCCACTTGATCCCCTCGGTTCCCGCCCAGACGAAGTACAGGTTGACGACCCAGAAGATCAGGAAGGCGAGGTACTGCGGCAGCCCGTAGCCCATGAAGCGCCACTCGCCCCCCAGCCCGGCCCAGCCGGGCCAGAGGATGCCGAGGATCACGTCGATGGCCATGCCGCCCACCCACGTCTGGATCCCGAACCACCCGCACGCCACGATGGCGCGCAGCACGGCCGGGATGTGGGCGCCGCGGGTGCCGAACGAGGCGCGGGCGTAGACGGGGAAGGGGATCCCGTACCGGGTCCCGGCGTGCGCGTTGATCACCAGCGGCACCCAGACGATGGCGTTCCCCAGCAGCACCGCCAGCAGCGCCATCCGCCAGCTCAGCCCCGCCTCGATCATCCCGGCGGCGAGCATGTACGAGGGGATGCAGACGCTCATCCCCACCCAGAGTGAGGCGATGTGCCACAGGTTCCAGGTGCGGCCCTCCGGGGGAGTGGGCGCCAGGTCGGCGCTGACCAGGGGACCGGAGGGAAGATCGCCCACCGTCCCGCCGGGGGCGGCGACGTCGACGCGCAGCGGGGAGGCGGGGGCGTCGCTGGACGGGGTCATGGCCTCTGCTCCTGGGGTGGACGGAGTGTGCCGCTCACGCCCCGGCGGAGGCGCGGGCGCGCTCGAGGGCGCGGGGGAGCACGCGGCGGGTGAGGACCTCCGCCAGGTGTCGGCGGTACTCGGCGGTGGCGTGGATGTCGGCGGGGGGATCGATGCCGCGCCCCACGGCCTCGGCGGCAGCGCGGACGACGTCCTCCGACGGCTCCGTCCCCACCAGGACCCCGGCGGCCTCGGTGGCGAGCGCCGGTCCCTCGCCGACGCTGAGCAGGGTGATCCGGGCGCCGCTGCACCGGCCGGACCCGTCCAGTACGACCGCCGCCGCCACCCCTGCGAGGGCGTAGTCGCCGTGGCGCCGCGACACCTCGGCGAAGGCCCAGCCGCTCCCCGGCGCCGGGCGGGGGATCTCGATCTCCGTGAGGATCTCCTCCGGCTCCAGCGAGGTGCCGAAGAGCCCGGTGAAGAACTCCTCGGCCGGGACGGCACGGGTTCCGCCGGAGCTGCGGAGGGTGAAGCGGGCGTCCAGCGCCAGCATCACCGCCGGGATCTCCGCGGCGGGGTCGGCGTGGGCGATGCTCCCGCCGATCGTGCCGCGGTTGCGGATCTGCGGGTGCGCCACCCAGGGGAGGGTCTCGGCCAGGAGCGGCGCTCCCCGCCCGACCAGTCCGCTCCGCTCGGCGGCGCGCTGGCGCGTCATGGCCCCCATGCGGATGCCGCCCTCCTCTTCCCGGAGGAAGTCCAGCTCCTCCACCCGGTTGAGGTCGATCAGCACCGCCGGCTGCGCCAGGCGGAAGTTCATGGTGGGGATCAGGCTCTGGCCGCCCGCCAGCAGCTTGGCGTCGTACCCGTGCCGGCCGAGGAGGTCGACCGCCTCCTCCACCGTCGTCGGGCGGTGGTACTCGAAGGGCGCCGGCTTCACGCTTCCTCCGCCAGCCGCGCCCGCAGCTCGTTGCTGAGCGCGTCCAGGCCCCGGTGGGTCATCATCTTGGCCACCTGGTCGATCAGCCGCTGCCCGATGCCCGCCACCTTCCCCCCCACCTGCAGGTCGGCGCGGTAGCGCATCAGGGTGCACCCGCCGTCCGTCTCCGCCAGGTCCACGCTCGCCGACCCACGGGTGAACCCGATGGGACCCTTGCTGTCCACCTGCATCACGTAGTGCGCCGGCGGGTCCCGGTCCTGCAGCGTCACCGCGAGCTTCCACTCCGCGGCGGTCACGGGACCCACCCCCACGCGGATGGAGCCCTCGTACGCGCCGTCGCCGACCAGCGCCAGCCGCGCAGCACCGGGCATCGCCTTCGAGAGCACCTCGGGGTCCTGCAGCAGCTCCCACACCACGTCCCGGGGTCCGGAAAAGGTGTACTCTCCCTCTACGATCATCCGGCGGTCTCCTGGATCTGGGGGGATGCGGCGCGCGCCACCTGCAGCAGCTCGAAGAGCTGGCTGGGGCTCAGGGGGATCTCCGTGATCTCCAGCCCGTACCCGGAGAGGGCGTCCTCCACGGCCTGCGCGAAGGCGGCGCCCGCGGGGATCGCTCCCGCCTCCCCCACGCCCTTCAGCCCCAGCGGGTTCATGGGGGCGGGGGTCTCCATGTGCGCCATCTCCACGCGGGGGACGTCCATGGCCGTGGGGAGGAGGTAGTCCATGAAGGAGGCGTTGAGGAGCTGCCCGCTCTCGTCGAAGTGCAGCTTCTCGTAGAAGGAGTTGCCGATCCCGTGGGCCACCCCTCCCTGCACCTGCCCCTCCACGAGTTGCGGGTTGATCAGGCGGCCGCAGTCGTGCACCACCACGTAGCGGAGGATCTCCACCATGGCGGTCTCGGGGTCCACCTCCACGATCATGGCGTGCACCCCGCTCGCGGTGCTCCCGTGGTCGGGACCGAAGTAGGCGGTGGCCTCCAGCCCCGGCTCCGTCCCCGGCTTCACCGCCCCGCGCAGGGGGTTGGCGTGGCGCGCCAGCTCGCCCAGCGTCATGAAGCGCTCCGGGATCCCGCGGACGCTCACCCGACCGTCCGCCAGGTCGATCTGCTCCTCGGCGGCGCCCAGGACGCGGGCGGCCATGGCCAGGATCTTTCCGCGCACCGCGACGGCGGCGGCGTGGCAGGCGCTCCCCGCCACTACCGCGCCGCGGCTGGCGAAGGTGCCCGTTCCCCAGCCGAACTCGCGGGTGTCCCCGGTCACCACGCTCACCCGCTCCACGTCCACGTCGAGCGCCTCGGCCACGATCTGCGCGAAGGCGGTGTAGTGCCCCTGCCCCTGCGTCCCCAGCCCGGTGGCGACGCGCACCCGGCCGCTGGGATCCACGGTGACGCGGGCGCCCTCGTACGGGCCGATCCCCGTCCCCTCGATGTACGACACCACCCCCACCCCCACGTAGCGCCCCTCCTCCCGCAGCCGGCGCTGCTCCTCCCGGAACCCTTCGTAGCCGATCATCTCCGTCGCCGTCTCCAGCGCCGGGAGGTAGTTGCCGCTGTCGTAGTAGAGCGGGGCAAAGTCCTGGTAGAGGATGTCGAAGTTGTGGGGGAAGAGCTCGGGGCTCAGGTAGTTGCGGCGGCGGATCTCCACGGGGTCCAGCCCCAGCTCGCGGGCGGCGATGTCCAGGAGCCGCTCCATCACGAACACCCCGTGCTGCCGGCCGGCGCCGCGCACCGGGGTGACGATGGTCTTGTTGGTGAAGACCGCCCTGAACTCGCTGTAGTAGTGGGGAACGTCGTACGGCCCCAGGAGGGTGCACTGGCTGTTGATGGGGATGGTGAGCCCGTAGGGGTCGTACGCCCCGCAGTCGTGCAGGAAGAAGTCGCGGACGCCCAGGATCCTTCCGTCGCGGGTCAGGGCCATCTCCGCGTCGTGGACCTGCCCGCGCTCCTGGCTGGTGGCGAAGAAGTTCTCCTGGCGGTCCTCCGTCCACTTCACCGGCCGCCCCAGCCGCATGGCCGCCCAGGGGACCAGCACCTCCTCCGGGTAGAACATCATGATCTTGGGGCCGAACCCGCCCCCCACGAAGGGCGCCACCACGCGCACCTGCGACTCCATCAGCCCCAGCATCCGCGCCAGGCCGTTGCGGATGGGGATGGGGGCCTGGGTGGTATCCCACACGGTGAGGTCCTCCGCCAGCGGGTCCCACTGCGCGGCGACGACGCGGTTCTCCATGGCCGCGGCGGCGCCCCGGTCGTACAGGAAGCGTCGGGAGATCACCATGTCCGCCGCGGCGCGGGCCCGGTCGTAGTCGCCGTGCCGCTGCGCCACGAAGGCGGCCATGTTGGTGCCGAAGCGCTCGTGCACCAGCGGCGCGTCCGGGGCCAGCGCGGCCTCCAGGTCCACCACGGCATCCAGCGGCTCGTAGTCCACCACGATGTCGGCCAGGGCGTCCTCGGCCACGTAGCGGCTCTCGGCCACCACCATGGCGACGGGCTCGCCGACGTGCCGGACCTTGTCCTTCGCCAGGGGGACCTGGGTGGCTTCGTGGAAGACGATCCCTTCCACGGGAGGGGGAGGGACGAGGAGGGGGCCGGGCTGCCAGTAGTCGCCCAGGTCGTCGGCGGTGAAGACGGCTACCACGCCGGGGCGCTCCAGCGCGGCCGAGACATCGACCCCGCGGAGGAGGGCGTGCGCGTGGTCGCTGCGCAGGAAGGCCACGTGCAGCATCCCGGGGAGCTGCACGTCGTCCACGAACATCGCGCGCCCCGTGAGGAGCCGGCGGTCCTCGTTCCGGGCGACCCGCTCGCCGACGTACCTTCGCGTCAATGTGCCTCTCCGGGTTGAGGTTTCGCCCCGTCGATCAGGTAGCCGCCATCCTCTCGGCCGCCAGCCGGACGGCCTCCACGATGTTCTGGTAGCCCGTGCAGCGGCAGAGATTCCCGGAGATGGCCTCGCGGATCTCGTGCTCGGTGGGGGCGGGGTTGTCACGCAGGAAGGGGACGAGCGTCATCAGGAACCCGGGGGTGCAGAAGCCGCACTGCAGCCCGTGCACCTCCCGGAACGCCTCCTGGAGCGGGTGCAGCTCGCCTTCCTCAGGGGCCAGGCCCTCCACGGTCGCGACCTCGTGCCCGTCCGCCTGCACCGCGAACATCAGGCACGAGCGCACCGCCTCGCCGTCCAGGAGCACGGTGCAGGCGCCGCAGACGCCGTGCTCGCACCCCACGTGGGTCCCGGTGAGGCCGATCCCGTGCCGAAGGAAGTCGCTGAGGAGGAGCCGCGGCTCCACGGAGCGCTCGTAGGGCGCTCCGTTCACGGTGACGGTGACGGCGAGGGGCTCGGCCACGGGCGCCACGCTCCGCGAGTGGGTGGGGATGAAAAGCCCGCACCAGGGCCGGCCACGGAACGTGCGCGGCCGCCGACCAGGAGCGGGGAACAGTTGTCGAGGGTAGAGTAGCGCGGGACCCGCGCCGCGGCAAGGAGAACGCGGCTCCGCTCGACCTTCCCGGAGAAATAAGCGTAGGACGCTGAGTAGCTTACAAGCTGCTGAAGGGTGGAGGGGCAGAAGCTACATTGGTACAAAGCGAAAGGGTAGCGGCCTTGCGACCGCTACCCTTTGAGGTGCTAGAGATTCAGGATTCCCGCCAGGAAGATCAGCAGGTACAGGACCAGCTTCTCAACACAGAGGTTCACCTTCACCTCAACCACCAAGACCTTACCCTTTTTCATTTTGAAATCGGTCAGGTCTGGGGCCCCAGACTTGAGGGTCTGGAAAGTATTTATTTCGCGCCCTAGCTGGCGCTATCTCCCCACCGTGTACTTTAGTGGTTTGAGATCGGGACTCGCTCCTCGCAACCCCTGGTTGTCTGGATGCGCCTCCTCTCAACTTGCCAGGGGGCCGTGTCCGAGCATCCCGGGGGCTCCTGGTGAATCGATTCGGCTACGAGACAGAGCCTCACTTATCATCATTCGGCCCCGGGGTGATAAGCCCCCCTAACCCAACTAATAGCCTTCGCGGTTACTTTGCCGGGCTGCTTGAAATATGATGGTTCGGAGTCCCTTCGGTCAAGGTCAACGGCGACACGAAAAGGGGCGGGAGTCGCGAGGCTCCCGCCCCTCCTCATCTCCTCCCCCGCAGTCTCAGGACGGAAGTTCTAGCGCCGGAAACCCAGTGGACCACTCTCCCAATGGGAGGCGGGCCTGCGACGAGATTCCGACGCCGTGCGCGCACGCAGAAAAGGGTTGGTGCAGACAGAGGGGGAGAGGTGAGGTATTACGCAATCTTGTTCCTGTCGGTCCGCTGGGCTATGCTCTATTGTCCCTTCCGTCGGGGTGCCTTCTTCCGCGCAATCTATCATGGCTCGCAAGCGCGACTATTTAGTCGAGATCCTTGAGAAGAGATCACGCCTTCATAGAAGGTCTCACCGATTCGAGCAGTTCAAGATGCGATTTTCCCCGATTTGGGATGCCTACGAGTTCCTGCGTGTCCACGGCAAGCAGGTTCCGCACGTGCGTGCGGAACTGCTGAAATACATCTCAATCGGGATTGTCGCTTGTCTTGAGGGCTACTTCCGAACAGTCATACGTGACCTGATAGACGCAGGACCTCCGTACCAAGACAACGTTCGGAAATTAGAGGAAATCCGTTTAGACCTTGGAACCGTAGTGGGCATGGGGCGAGAGAAAATCTCTCCGGGCGAGTTTATCTCCCACTTGCTGCCTCTAAGCAGTCTAGATGACATCAATCGGCACATGACTACAATCATGGGCGCCGACTTCTTGGACGTTATCAAGAGGGTTCCTGACCCCCGCACGGGAGATACTATCGCTGAGATTGCGGGTGGTATTTTTGAACAAATACGAACGGCATTTCGGCAACGACACATCTTCTGCCATGAGTTGGCCCCGAAGGTGCAGCCGACACTCCGCATGGAACGCGAGATCCTTGGGTCATGCTTACTCCTCATTGTCACTACAGAGTTCCTCGTCTACCCGATTTTACAGGATGGAACCCTTGTACCGACTGGGATGCGGATGCGGGAGCAGCTCTCCAATGAGGCATAGAGCGCGGTGCAAGCGTAAATCAAAAGGCGGGGCCGCTTGGCCCCGCCTCGGTGTTCTTCCTCCCGAATTGACTAATGTCCCTGCGGCTCCCCAAGCCGTAGCACATGGCTTGGCTGAAGGAGCGTTCCGGTACGCTTCGCCTCTTCCCCCTTGGCCCTAGTAACCATCTCCTCCACGTCCGCCAGCAGCCGCCGGGCGTCGTACACGATCCCGTCCTTGACGGTGTACTTCACCCCGCCCGTCCGGGTCGGCCGGTTGGTGGCGTCGTCCAGCCGGAAGTGGCCGGTGCCGTACAGCACCTTGAGGTTCCGCACCGGGTTCTGGTCCACGATCACCAGGTCCGCCAGCATCCCCGGCCGGACCGTCCCGAACTCCGGCCTCCGCCCCCGCGGCCGGGACAGCTCCTCGGCCCCGCACAGGGTGGCGGCGCGGATGGCCTCCAGCGGGTGGAACCCTGCCTCCTGGAGCAGCTCCAGCTCGCGGATGAAGCCGAAGCCGTAGAGCTGGAAGATGAACCCCGAGTCCGACCCGGCGCACACCTGCCCGCCCCGGTTCTTGAAGTCGTTGATGAACGCCATCCAGAGGCGGTAGTTCTCCCGCCAGTCGATCTCGTTCTGCGTGGTCCAGTCGAACCAGTAGGAGCCGTGCGCCTCGCGGCTGGGCTGGTAGAAGGCCCAGAGGGAGGGGAGGGTGTACCGCTCGTGCCACTCCGCCGTGCGCGCGCGCATCAGGTCGCGGCTGGCCTCGTAGATGTTGAAGGTGGGGTCGATCACGAAGCCCAGGCGCACCAGCTCGTCGATCACCTGGTTCCAGCGGGGGCTCCCCGGGGGCGCGGCCTGGCTCCAGAGGCGACCGGCCTCCCCGAAGCGGTGCTGCTCGTCGTTATAGTTGTAGTCGGCCGGGTAGCGCTGCACGCGCCGGTCGGTGAAGAGCGCCTCGGGGAGCCCGTACCAGTGCTGTATGGATCCCAGCCCCACCCGCGCCGCGTCCAGCACGTTCATCCGCGCCACCCCGGTCTGCGCCAGGTGCGCGGTGGTGCCCAGGCCGTGCTTCTTCGCCTCCTGGATCATCGCCTCCATCACGTCGGGGTCGTAGTACTGGCCGAGCCCCAGCTTGAAGCCGTCCACCCCTCGCCGCGCCGCCCAGCGCACGTACTCCCGCCCCAGCTCCGGGGTGGTGACCGGCCCGCGGTCCCAGCTCAGCCCCGGCGTGACGTAGGAGAAGATCCTGGGCGCGACTATCTGGTTGCGCGCGCTCCGCTCCCGCTCGCGGAGCGTCCAATCCACCCCGTTCAGCGAGCCCGGATCGCGCACCGTGGTGATCCCGTGCGCCAGCCACAGCTTGTACACGTACTCCGCGGGCGTTCCCTGGGCCGCGCCGCCGATGTGGGCGTGTACGTCCACGAAGCCCGGGAGCACGTACATCCCCGTGGCGTCGATCTCCCGGGTGGCCCCGGTCGGGCGGTTCCGATCCCGGATGGGCACCCCGGGATAGCCGACGCTCCGGAACTCGCGGATCCGGTTCCCCTCGACCACGATGTCCACCGGCCCCACCGGCGGCGCCCCGGTGCCGTCGATGAGAGTCGCGCCACGGATGATCAGCCTGGGGTACGGCCCCTCCCCCTCGTCGGGGCGGCGGTCCGGGGCGGGGGCGATGGAGGACGGCGCCTGCGCGGCGGCGGGAGCCGTCAGGAGGACGACGGCCGCGAAGAGGATGCAGCGGACCAGGAGGGTGCGCATCGTTGCCCGGGTGGTGAGGACGGGAAGGACCGGAGCCGGGTGGATGCGACAGCTTAACGCCGCCGCCGGCCCGCGGAAAGCGGGACGCCCTTGCCCCCGCCGGGCCGTCGTCCGACGTTTGGGGCGCGTTGGCAGCCATCCCCACAGACACCGAACGGAACCGTCCGTGAAAGCCACCCTCTTCGACGCGGGGAACACGCTGGTATGGCTGGACCGGGCGGGGTGAGCGGCCCCGCGGAGGGAGAGTGGTGGTCGGGGTACTTCGACCGCGACTTCGTCCGCATCTACCGGGACTTCCTCACCCCGGAGCGCACCGCCCGCGAGGTGGAAGGGATCCGGGAGATGCTGGACCTCCCCGACGGCGCGCGGATCCTGGACCTGGCGTGCGGGTGGGGGCGGCACTCGGTCGAGCTGGCGCGCGCCGGGTTCCGGGTGACCGGGCTGGACCTCTCGGAGACACTCCTGGCGCGGGCCCGGAAGCGCGCCCGGGCGGCGGGGGTGGAGGTGGAGTGGGTGCGCGGAGACATGCGCGAGCCCGGGCGCGCCGGGGAGTTCGACGCGGTGCTCTCGCTCTACTCCTCGCTCGGCTACTTCCTCTCCGACGAGGAGGACCTGCAGGTGCTCCGCGGCGCGCGGGCGGCGCTCCGGCCCGGCGGCTGGCTCCTGCTGGAGACCATGCACCGCGACCATGTCGTGGCCGACTACGCCGAGCGCGACTGGTGGGAGACGGACGACGGCGCCACCGTCTGGGTGGAGCGGGAGTTCGACGCGGTGGAGGGAGTCAGCCGGGAGTGGCTCCGCTGGCGGCGGGGCGACGAGGCCGGGGAGAAGTACCACGCGCTCCGCGTCCGCACCGCCACCGAGTGGGACACCCTCCTCCGGACGGTGGGGTTCCGCCCCGTGGAGTGGTACGGGGACTGGGAGCTGGCCCCCTTCCTCCACACCTCCGAGGTCCTGATCGTGGCCGCCAGGGCGGACGGCGGCGCTCAGCCGTAGGGGCTCCCCGCCCGGTAGCGCAGCTCGAACTCCTCGCGGGTGACGATGGTGCGGGGATCGACCATCCGGTCCAGGGTGAGGATCCCGTCCAGGTGGTCGATCTCGTGCTGGAGCAGCTCGGAGAGGTCCCCCTCCGCCCGCACGTCGTGCCACCCTCCCTCGGGGTCCTGGTAGCGGACCACCACCCAGCGGTGCCGCACCACCTGGCAGAAGATGGCCAGGAAGCTCAGGCACCCGTCCCACACCACCATCGTCTCCGGGCTCCGCTCCACGAT